>NZ_JBDUCX010000135.1:0-17692 GCF_040003245.1 Chthoniobacter sp. | reverse complement strand
GCGGGTGCCGCAGAGCTTCCAGTCCATGTCGCCGAAGTGATCTTCGCTGCCGATGATGTCGGTGAGCAGGGTGTAACGCTCGATCGTGTTGTCGGCGCGGAACTCGGTGACGAGACCGCAGGAGATACCGGCGACGCTCTTCTTGAGCGGCACGCCGGCGTCGAGCAGGGCGAGGACGCCCGAGCAGACGGAAGCCATCGAGGTGGAACCGTTGGATTCCATCACTTCGCTCGAGACGCGGATGGCGTAAGGGAAGTCCTGAACGTCAGGAATGACGGGCTGGACGGAACGCTCGGCGAGCGCGCCGTGGCCGATTTCGCGGCGGCCGGGCGAGCCGGTGCGGCCGGTTTCGCCGACGGAGAACGGCGGGAAGTTGTAGTGCAGGATGAAACGCTTGGTCGTCTCGCCGCCGGTGTAACCGTCGAGATCCTGCGCTTCGTCGGCGGGCGCGAGGGTCGCGAGGGCGACCGCTTGCGTTTCGCCGCGCTGGAAGAGCGCGGAACCGTGCGACCGGGGGAGCAGGCCGACTTCGGCGCTGAGCTCGCGGATCTGGTCGAGGCCGCGTCCGTCGCAGCGGGTCTGCTTGTCGAGAATGGAGACGCGGAACGCCTTCTTCTGGAGGTAGTCGAACGCCTGGCTGACTTCGAACTTCGAAGCTTCCGGGAACTTGGCGACGATGGCGGCGGTGACTTCGTCCTTGAGCGCGGCGATGGCCTTCTGGCGAACGACTTTGCTCTTGTTGTAGATGGCCGCTTCGATGCGATCACCGGCGACGGCGTAGGCGACTTCCATCAGCTCGTCCTTCACGGTGAAGAGCGTGGGCTGACGCTTGGGCTTGCCGGCCTGCTGGGCGAGTTCGACCTGCGCGGCGACGATCTTGGCGACTTCGCCCTGGGCGAAATGCAGAGCGGCGATGAACTGATCCTCGGGGATCTGGTCGGCGGCGCCTTCGATCATGACGACGTCCGTGGCATTGCCGACGTAGACGAGATCGAGATCGCTCTGGAGCATCTCGGGGTGCGTCGGGTTGGCGACGAACTGGCCATTGACGCGGCCGACGCGCACGGCGCCGACGGGGCCGGCGAATGGAATGTCGCTGACCATGAGGGCGGCACTCGCGCCGTTGATGAAGAGGATGTCGGGATCAATCACGCCATCCGCGCTGAGGAGGACGCCGATGATCTGCGTGTCGTAGAGGTAACCCTTCGGGAAGAGCGGACGCAACGGGCGGTCCGTCATGCGGCAGGTGAGAATTTCCTTTTCCGAGGGGCGGCCTTCGCGCTTGAAGTAGCCGCCGGGGAACTTGCCGACCGCAGCCGCTTTTTCGCGGTAGTCGACGGTCAGCGGGAACCAGTCCTGACCTTCCTTGATGGTGGTGGCGGAAACCGCCGAGATGAAGACGATGGTCTCGCCGCTGCGAACCGTGACGGCGCCGTCCGCGAGTTTCGCGAGCTTGCCGGTTTCGATGGTGATGGGATTGGCGCCGATGTGCGCCGTGACGTTATGGATACTCATTTGCTTTGCTAAATGGGCATCCGACACCGCAGTCCGAAAATTTCCGGATCCCGTGACCGGTCTCAATCTTGATCTTACTCTTAATCTGAATCCCCTGACGGGAAGGGATTCAGATTAAGATTAAGCATCAAGACCAAGCAGGAGCGGGGAGGAAACTCAGTGGAGAGACGGTGCCGGTGGTGCCTTTTGTTTTTTGGGGTTAAAACCACGCGGCCGAATTGCCGGGCGGAAAGGGATGAAGATGGAGGGGGTGAAAAGAAGTTCGCCCGCGAATTGAGTCGCGGGCGAACGTTTCCGAACATCCGTGGTGGCTACTTGCGCAAGCCGAGTTTCTCGATGGCCGTCTTGTAACGGTCCGGCGAGGTGCGCTTCAAATACTCGAGAAGCTTGCGGCGGCGGGCGACGAGCAGGAGGAGGCCGCGGCGGGAGGAATGATCCTTGACGTGGGTCTTGAAATGCTCGGTCAGCTGGTTGATGCGCTGGGTCAGCAATGCGACCTGCACGTCGGCGCTGCCGGTGTCTTTCTCGTGCAATTGCAGCGCCTGGATGTCCTTGGTGTCTGTCATATCAAATTCTTTATATTGGGGCCGCGAAGTATGGGTAGGAATTCTTCTTTGGCAAGGGGAAGTTTTCGAATCGTCTGCGAATGATGAAGATCAGAAGGAAAAAGGGAATTAGGAAAACAGGAAAAGGGAGGTGGGCGGAGGTGGTTCGTTTGGTTCCTGATTGATCCCTCTTCGAGAAGCCAAATTGCGGGCTCAGGTGTTCCGGCCTTCGGGCGCAAATTTCTCAAAGGCTTAATCGACCTTAATTCAGCTTAATCGGGCTTAATCCTTCTCTGAAGGATGAAATTCGGGCGGGTGCGATTTTTGGGCAGGTTGGGTGCGATTTCGGCCGGAATCGCACCGGGATCCGACTGTTCCGAGCGCTCCCGGCGGCCGGCCAGGAGTTCCCTCCGCTCTCCAGAGAGCGCGGCGCGCTCCCGCTCCAGGTCCATGCGCATCACGCGGTGATCGCCCTGCCGCAGCCGGGTGATGTCGCCGCACATCTCGCGCAGCAGGCGCCAGTGCTCCTCGGGACTGGCGGCCTTCTCTACGCGGGTGGTCGCCACCGCGTAGCGGCCGGCCATCCAGTGGGCCAGCGTTTCCGTGGCCACGCCGGGGTCGTCCACCGTCTCCAGGGTCGCCACGCGCCCGATTTGCTGCGCCACTGCCCGCGCTTCGCGTTCCATCCGCCATTCGCGATAGCCCTGTTGCCGCCAGGCGGTGAGATTTGGTCCGTTGATCGACCGTCCGCCAAACTCGGCCTTCAGCACCGCCTGCGTCGCAGGCTGGGCATTGAGCCAGGCGAGCAACGCCCGGCCGCTTTCGCCATCGAGCAGGCGCTGGTTGAGCTGTTCGCGCAGTTCATAAGGCAAGCGCGCAATTTTGCCGTTGCGGGTGATGTTCATGATTCAGAATCGTGCTAAATATTGAATGCTCATATGTGAATTATGAGCTTATTATGAGCGTATTATGAGTTAAATCAAGCGGGATATATGGACGCTGATACAACAAACCGTTAAAACGGCCTGCCCCGGACGAAAAACCGACTTTGCGCAACCGTGTTCACGTGCTATCCGCAAAGAAGTTTCCGGTCGGCGGTAGATGCCAAGAGCCGGAACGAGAACTATGCGCCACGCTACACAGCAGTGGATTCTTCGGCACCCTAGATTGCTCTACGTTGCCATCCTCCCCGGTATGATTGGAGGCTTCGTTTTCGGCTTCGCTTTTGCTGGTTTTTGGGGTGCGGAGATTGGTGGGCCGATCGGCGTAGTGCTCGCGCTCTACGGGTATGCCTACTTCCGTATGAGCCTTCTGCGGGCATCGGGAGGGGCGTCACCTCCGGAATCGCCATCGGAACCTCCGCCAGAACCTCCGCTGGAGGGTGCGCCACGCCCGGCACCGTTGCGTCCGTTCTCACCGCTCATTCAGGCGGCCCGCGCCGAACTCCCAAATGACCACAACGCCTGACAAGCGTTTGATTCAGTTATGCGGCGAGTTTGAAATTCGGTTTTGGCGGGTTGACCACCGTTCCGTGTCGATGGTGGTCGCTTAGGGACTGCCCTTGAGCGCGGTGGCGATGTCGGCGATGGCGTCGTTGGCCTTGGGGAGGAGGCGGGCGTTGGAGAGGAAGCCGTGCATTTGGCCGGGGTAGCGCTGGACGGTGGTGGGGACGCCTTCCTTGGCGAGGCGGGCGGCGTAGGCTTCGCCTTCGGCGCGGAGAGGATCGAAGCCGGCGAGAAGGATGAAAGTGGGTGGGAGTCCTTTAAGACTGGAGGCGAGGAGAGGCGAGGCGCGCCAGTCTTTGCGCTGCGCGACATCTGGCACGTAGAGGCCGATGAAGGTGCGCATGGCGTCGTCGGTGAGGATGAGGTTCTTGGTGAAGCGTCCGTAGTAGTCGCCGCTCATGGAGAGGTCGACGGCGGGGTAGATGAGGATCTGCGACTTGAGCCGGGTGCCGCCTTCGTCGCGCAGGGCGAGGGCCACGGCCGCGGCCAGATTGCCCCCGGCGCTGTCGCCGCCGACCGAGACGCGGGCGGGATCGACGCGCAGGCTGGCGGCTTGGGCTACGACCCAAAGCAGGGCGGCGAGGGCATCGTCGAACGCGGCGGGGAAGCGATGCTCGGGTGCGAGGCGATAGTCGACGCTGATGACGGCGCAGTCCGCCTGATTGGCGATGGAGCGACAGATCCAGTCGTGGCTGTCGAGATCGCCATGCAACCAGCCGCCGCCATGGTAGTAGACCAGCACCGGCAGCGCACCGGTGGCGGGGGTGCCGGCCCCGAGATAGAGACGGATGGGGATCGGGCCCGCCGGACCGGTCGCGGCGTATTCCTTCACCTGGAGGACCTGCGGAAGGTCGGGCTGGTTGCGCAGACGCGCCCGCCGTCGCGCGTCCCGCACCTCTTCCGGCGGCGCGAGGAGACTGGGCGCCGGGAGTTGCGCTTTCATGAAGGCGATGGAGTCGGCGTCCATGGGCGCGGCACCTGCAGCGGGCGTGACGCTGTCTTGGGCGAAGGTCGGGGATGCCGTCAGCGCGCCGATCAAAAGCAAGCAAGCGAGGGGGAACCTGAATTTCATGAGCAGAGAAAGGCGGAAAGATGATCGAGAGCTGTGTCCAAGGGGAGCAGATTCCGTCTCGCTTGGTCCGCCCCCGCGTGAAGCAACCGGCTCCCGCGATCTTGAAGGAAGCCGCGTGTAGCGCATCTGAAATCCGACGCGGCGCCGCCGAACTGCGCGATGGAGGCTGTTGCCGTGTGCTCGCACTCCTGATATGTTAACGGGGTGATCGTTTCCGTCGAAATCCCAGACCAGTTCGCCAGGCAGTTCCATTTGGACGAAGCTTCGCAATCCCGCGCGCTGCTGGAAGCGTTCCTCTTGCAACGTTACGCTGAAGGAGAATTGACCGCCGGACAGGTGGGTGAAGTCCTGGGCTTTTCGTTTCAGGAAACCGAGCAATTCCTGCACGATCACCACGCCTCCGGTTTGACCCCGGAAGAAAACCTGGAAGGCGTTAGGAATCTGGAGCGGTTGCTCCCCAGATGAGTGGGACGCTCATCGTCTCGGATACATCACCGCTAAACTATTTGGTGTTGATTGGGGCGATTGATCTTTTGCCCCAGTTCGTTTCCAGCGTTCTCATCCCGCCCGCCGTGGCCGCAGAACTGGCGGACCCTCGGACGCCGGCTACCGTCCGGCAGTGGCTTGCCCATTCGCCTCCTTGGCTGCACATCGTGGCGCCCCTGAATGTGGATCCGCTGCTTCATCTCGATCGGGGTGAAGCTGAAGCCATCTCCCTCGCCGCCGAACGCGGCATCCGCGCCATTCTGATCGACGAACGGAGGGGATTTCGCGTTGCCAAATCGCGCGGACTTGAACCCCTCGGCATCCTCGCCGTCCTGGAAGTCTCGGCGGCGCGTGGACTTGTCGATTTCGACGAAGTCATTGGGCGCTTGAGAACCACCACTTTTCGCTTCACCGAACGTCTGATCACCGAGGCAAAGAAACGGCTCGAAGCCGCCAGACCGTAATCTCTGTTTCGTTCGGCTCCCCAAGAGGAAGTTTTTGCGTCGATACCAGCAACGGGGGGCGGTGCGTTGCTGGACTACTTCTTGTCCCAACCGCGTTTGGTCACCGTCGAGGGGTTGGTGTATTCGGCGATGACTTTGCCTTCGTTGATGACTTTCACCCAGATCCCCAGGACGTTGTCTTCCACCTTCCGCCGGCCGCCGTTGATGTAGTAGGTGTCCCCGACCAGAACTTGTTTGGCCAATTGGAACTCACTGGTCTTGGCCGTCTGGATCATGGTCTTGCGGGTGAGCGGCTCGAACTTGGCCGAGCCCGTGATGCGATCGACGGTATCCTTGTCCTTCGACGTGCCGAGCTTCTGGCGCTCAACGAAAATGAGATACTGCACGTCCAGCGCGGGCACGTCGCCAAACGAGCGGTTTTGCACCTTCAACTCGTAGAGAAACTTGTCCGCCGTTTTGCTCTCGGCGCCTTCGCCTACGGCTTTGCCGGGGTTGTATTCGACCCGCTTGCGTTCGGCACTGACCTCGACCCGGACCTGATCGGCCGGATTCGGGGCCGGCGTGCTCGCGACCTGGGGGGCAACCGGAGCGGGTGCGGATGACGCGACCGGCGCTTGGGGGAGCACCGAGCCGTTGTTCCGAAACGTCACCAAGGCGCGTTGCATCAAATCCGTGGAGGCGACGGGAACGACCTGCCGGGCATTCTGGTACTCGACCTCGACGGACTGATTGCCGACTCGCAGCAGACGGAGCGCGGTGCCGACGGGGATCTTGGCCTCACCGGCGACCCGGCCATTCAGGACAATGGGAAAAGTGACTGCCTGGACCAAAGTCACCTGGGGTGGCCAAAGGGCGGGCGTGCGGACGACCGCCGCCAGTTCCAAAGGCGGCGGGGTGGGGGCGGGCGTCGGTGTGGCGACCACGACCACGGGAGCGGGCGTCGGCGTGGCTATGACGACCACCGGCTCCGGTGTCGACGGCGGTGGAGTGACCGGGACCGGTGTGGCGACGGCGATCACGGGTGGCGGCTCTTTGGGCGATCTCGTCTTCTGCCAAACGAAGAAGCCCGCACCCGCCAACAGCAGAACAATAACAAGCACCCACACGATGGCGCGTCCGTCTTCCCTTCCCGCTCGGAAACCTTCTGATTGCATGGAAAGGTTGGCTACCGAAATGACAGCTCCATTTCAAGCGAATTACGACGCTTCCGAGGCCGCACTCTGTTGATAAATTTGACATTGCATACTATCGTCGACAACAGGCTGCCGGCGGAAGTTTTCAATTGGGCTGTGGCGGAGGTGAGGGAATGGTGGGCAGGGGAGCTTCGATCTTGAGGTTCAGGCCCAGTTTGCGGCCGTAAGTTTGCAGCTCGGCGGCGAGACTTTCGCGGGTGCGTCCGTGGAGGAGGTGCTTTGATTCGGCCTCTGTGATCGGCACGCCCCGGCGGATCTCGTCGAAGAAGGCGGCGAGGAAGGCCTCGTGGGCAAGGCGAAAGCCGGTGCCGCCCCGGCCTCGGTATATTTCCGGAAGGGGTTTGGCACCGCGCATGCTGTTTGCATAATTATGCTCACTTACGCCTACCAAGCCCGCGACTCCTCCGGCAAGACCGTCTCCGGCGTGCAGGAAGCCCTCAACGAAGACAACGCGATCAACACGTTGATGTCTCGTGGCCTGATGGTGCTGTCCCTGCAGCAGAAAGCCGGCGGCAAAGCGGCCACCCCCCGCGGCAAGATCTCCGAGACCGATCTCGTGCTTTTCACCCGCCAGCTCGCCACCATGGTGGATGCCGGTCTCCCGCTGGTGGGCGGCCTGACCGCACTTTACGAGCAGGCGGACCCGAAGCGCCAGGCTGGCCTGCGCCGCATCATCGGCGAGGTCAGTGCGCTCGTGCAGCAAGGCGACTCCTTTTTCGAGGCTATCTCCAAACATCCCATTGTCTTCAATCGCCTCTACGTGAGCATGGTGAAAGCGGGTGAATCCGGCGGTCTGCTCGCGGAGATTCTCGATCGTCTGGCCTCCTTCCTCGAGTCCGCCGCCCGCCTTAAGAAGAAGGTCAAGTCCGCGATGACCTACCCGGTCATCGTCATTTGCATCGCCTTCGCCATCACCACTTTCCTCATCGTCAAGGTCGTGCCTGTCTTCGGTGAAATCTTCGCCGACTTCGGCGCGAATCTCCCCGCTCCGACTCAATTCCTGCTGGATCTCAGCTCCTTTGTGCGTGGCAACTGGTACTTCCTCGTCGGCGCCGTGGGCGGCACGATCTTCGGCATCAAAGCCTTTCTCAGGACTGAGCGTGGCCGTCAATTGTGGGACACCTACAAGCTCAAGCTGCCGATCTTCGGCCCCTTGGTGCACAAGATTTGCATGACTCGCTTTGCCCGCACTTTCGCCCAGCTCATCCGCGCCGGCGTGCCGATTCTCGAGGTCATGTCCATCGTCGGCGATACCTCCGGCAACTACGTCGTCGAGGAATCGATCAAGAAAGTCTCCAACGACATTGAAAAGGGCGACCATCTCGCCGCCGCCTTGGGACGGGAGAAGATTTTTCCGCCGATGCTCGTCCGCATGGTCAGCGCCGGCGAACAGACCGGCAAGATCGACGCCATGCTGGAGAAGATGGCCGACTTCTGGGACGAAGAGATCGAGGCGGTTCTCGACGCGCTCACTTCGCTGATCGAGCCGCTGCTCATCTGCGTCCTGGGTGTCATCGTCGGCGGCATCGTCATCGCGATGTTCCTGCCGATCTTCAAGCTCAGCGACGTGGTCTCGAACGCGAAGAACTAAGTCGCAAGTCAGGCCGAGGGCTTGCAGCCCCCCGTGAGCACCATCCCGATCAGCAACGCTCCATAGACGAGCCCGGCCAGAGCCGCCACGCGCCAGCGCTTTTCCGCCGCGGTAATCCAGGAGATCTGGTTGCGCAGCGTGTAAGGAGTGCCGACCCAAAACATCGCGAACACGATCCAGACATAAACCAGTACGCGCAGAAGCTGTGCGGCGGGTTCCGGGCGCAGAAAAGCGGATTCGAGGAGCGGCTCCGCCGCGAGCAAGACGAGCATGCCGAGGGCGCGGACGGCCAGAAATTCATCGACGTATTTCCACGTGAGTATCCAGGCGATAGGGGTGGCGATGAGGACCGTCTGGCGCCAGTTGGTGAACTCCCCGAGGTCCATCTTGGCCACGAGGAGGAAAAACCAGATTGCGGCGATGGACACGAGCGCGAGGCCCCATTTTTTGGAGCGGGGAAAATCACGTAGCCACGCCTGTACGGCGGCCGGCTTGAACAGGGCGAGAGCATGCGCGGCGATCAGCAAGATCCCGACGAGAATGAACGCGGTTTCCAGCTTGAGGGAATAAATCATGAAGGGAGGCGGGCAAGAGAATCGGATTCTGGCACCCGCTCAAGCGAAAACGTCGCGCTGGCGTTCGCGGCGCCTCTTTGCGGAATGGTAACGGAGCGTTGGCCTCGGAACTGCTTGGAGAGGTAGCACCCATGAGTTCGGTCCGGAAGCAGCCCCATGTCCTCAAGATCCTCCTTTGGTCGGCGGTGCCCGCCTGCCTGCTCGTGCTCGCCATCCTGCTCTCGCCGCTGGTCTGGGCGTGGGAGCGGGAGCACCAGTGGCAGGCGTATCGGAAAACCGCGCTGGCCGCCGGGATGGTGCTCGATCCCCCGGACCTTCCGCCGGCCATCGACCCGGCGTTGAACTTCGCCGCCCTGGCCCCATTCGCCGCGGTTCCCGTGGATGCGGATGGCAAACCCACCCAGCCCGCGACTTTGCCCTCCGACGGGCTGCCCATGAAACTGCTGCCCGATATTGAGAGGAACAAGCGGGCTGATTTCGCCGGCGCCCGGGAAGAATTGCACCTCGAGAAAGTGCGCGATGCCGATCTTCCCGCAACCATCCTGCGCACCTGCGAGGAGCGGCTGGGCGGGAAATGGCCGGCCGTCCTCGCCGCCGAGGCGAAGCCACAGGCGCGGTTCGGAGTGCGGGACTGGCTGACGACCGTGACCGAAAAGCTGCCGGTGGCCGATCTGCGGACAGCGGTCCAATTGCACGTCATTCGGGCGGTCGCCTTCCAGCACATGAAACGCAGTGCTGAGGCCCTAGGCGAGATCCGCGGCGGTCTGCGCATTGCCGCCGCCGTGCAGACCCATTCCTCCGTGGTGGCCTACGTCCTGCGCTCCGCGCTTTTGAATCTGCAAATGCGCGCCGTGTGGGAAGGCCTGGAGCAGGGCGCTTGGTCCAATGCCGAACTCGCTGCGCTGGCGAAGGAGTTGGCCCCACTGCACGCCAGCACGGGCTATGCGCGGATGACCGATGCCGAGCGCAGTCGGTTGAACACCATGGTGGAATGTCTGGTCGCCCAGTCGGCCTCCGGGCGGGCGCGGCAGATCCACCAGTGGTTTCCCGGAAAAGAAGAAGGACCCGCGATCATGGCTTTTGTCATGCGCTGGCGGGCGGTATTGCGCGACAACCAGCTCGCCATCAATCGGCACATGGATGGGGTGCGGCAGCAGATCGATGAAAAGGGCGATTGGCAGCCCACGGAATTGCCTTTCGACTTCGATAAAATGGAAAGCCCGGAGAACGTACGCTACGCCCTGGCGGCGATAACCGTGGCCCGTTACACCAACGCACAAAAATACGCGCTGACCGCAGAAACATTCCTGCGCCAGGCCCAACTTGCCATCGCGCTGGAGCGGTTCCGCCGGGAGCACGGCAACCTTCCCGAGCGCTTGTCCGAGGTTGTTCCACAATACCTCCCCCGCGTCTTGCTCGATCCGATGGATGGCAAGGAGATGCGCTATGCCAGGGACGACCCCAGGCACTACCGGTTGTGGTCGGTCGGCCAGGACCGGGAAGATGATGGCGGGAAGGTGGAGGTAAAAAAAGAGACTGACGGAAAGGAAGAGACGGATCCCGAGGACATCGTGTGGCCGGGCAGCGCGGCGGGAAAATAGAGGACGGGGAGAAGCGCTCCCGATTTATTGATGAATCGATTTCTCCACTCGCAGCGTAGAATGCCTTGATGCCCGTTCACATTCTTCGTCGCACGCAAATCGTGCCGGCCCGCCTGGAGGCCTGTTGGGATTTTTTCTCCGATCCGCGCAATCTCACCAGGATCACGCCGCCCGCGCTCGATTTCCGGGTATGCGGTGAACAACCGCCGCGCGTTTATGCTGGCATGATGCTCACCTACCGCGTGCGCCCACTCCTCGGCGTGCCCGTCACGTGGGTCACCGAGATCACCCACGTGGAAGCTCCGCATCGCTTTGTCGATGAACAGCGCATTGGCCCCTACGCGATCTGGCATCACGAACATTTTTTCACCGCGCTGGACGATGGCCGCACCGAAGTCCGCGATCTCGTGCATTACGTGCTGCCCTTCGGCGTGCTCGGCGATCTCGTCCACCCGTGGCTCGTCGCCCCGCAACTCGAGCGCATTTTCGCTTTCCGGGAAAAAGCGGTCACGGAACATTTCGGCGGGCATCCACTTTCGGCAACCCCTTGAGGCGAACTACGGCGGCAACTCAAAGGTCTGGCCGATTTCCGTCAGCGCCACACGCTGGGGCGCATTCCGCAGGGCGGTGGTGAAGCGCTGGATCGGTTCCTCCATCGGCTCCCAGCTCAACTTGAATGTCTGGTGATGCATGGGCAGGACGAAACGCGCCCGGGCTTCGTCGGTCATCGCCACCGCTTCCTCCGGTGTGCAATGCGCGTGGATCCATGGCTGATACGCACCGATTGGTGCGCAGAGCAGATCGATCTGGCCGCGCGAACCGAGCCGCTGGGCCGGCGTGCGGGCGCTGTCGCCCACGTGGCAGAGCCGTTTGCTGCCGCGCTCGAAAACGTAACTATTGTAGCCCCGATAGTCGTCGTACTGCAGGCGCGCTCCCCAATGGAGCAGCTGAAACGCCGCCACCGTGACTCCGCCGCGCGCCGTCTCGATTTCCCGGCTCTCCTCCCAGTCGAGTTCGATGACCTCACGGAAGCGGATGCGCCGGAAGATATCCGCGGTGCGCCGGGCGGTGACGACGACTGCCTCCCGCGAGATCGCGCGCAGCGAGCGCAAATCGAGGTGATCGAAATGGGCGTGCGAGAGCAGCACGAGGTCGATGCGTGGGAGCTCCCGTGGCTGCAGCGCGCACGCGACGTAGCGCTTCGGACCGATGGTGAACGGAGGCACGCGGATGCCGCAGCGGTCGAAGAGGACCGGGTCGGTGAGGATGTTCACGCCGAAGAAATTAATCAGCACCGTGGCGTGCCCGAGCCATGCGGCGGTCACGCGGTCATCGCGCCAGGTTGAGGGTTGCGGATGATGCGGCGCCGCAAGAACCTCGCGCTGGCTGTCTTGCACCATCATGGTCAAAAAACGAATTCGGCTCACCACGCGAAGAGAATCGGACAAGCGGCCCGCCGGAAATGAAATTCCCCCATCCAGCCGCCGCCTGGGAGGGAACCGATTCCTCCGAAATGTGCTCTTCTCGCAACGAGATGGCAGAAATGGTGGCGGATGGCATCCCACTTGCGTCATCACGCGGAACCAAAAATGACGCCTTCATAATTCGGTCTTAGGGATGAAAAGGGAAACACAAGACATCGCCCGCTCGATTCCGCTTACGGAATTCGAGTTCCTCGTCTCCGACGAGCAACGCTACCGCGGCATTTTTCTGAACGCCATCGAGGGCATTTTTCAAACGACGCCCGATGGTCGCTACCTCGGTGCGAATCCCGCACTGGCGCGCATCTACGGCTATGCGTCGCCGGAGGAAATGCAGGCCCATCTACGCGACATCAGCCGCCAGCTCTACGTGCGCGCGGGTCGGCGCATGGAGTTTCTCGAGATCATCGAACGCGAAGGCAAGGTCGCGAACTTCGAGTCCCAAGTCTATCGCCGGGATGGCAGCATCATCTGGATTTCCGAGAATGCCGTGGCCGTGCGGGACGAATTCGGGCGGCTCCTCTACTACGAGGGCTTCGTCGTCGATGTGACGGAGCGCCACGAAGCCGCGGCCGCGCTCGAACAGGCGCGGGACGAACTTCAGCAAAGCCTCACCGAATTGCGCACAACCCAGCAGCAGGTCGTGCAGCAGGAGCGCCTGCGCGCGTTGGGCGGCATGGTGACGGGTGTGGCCCATGATTTCAACAACGCGCTCTCGCTCATCCTCGGCTACGCGGAACTCTTGCAGCACGAGTGCCGCAAGCATCCGGCCGGGGAGAGCTTCGTGGACTATGCGCAGACCATCGTGACCGCTTCGCTGGACGCCGCGGAGATCGTCAATCGTCTGCGGGAATTCCACCGGCCCGCGGAGCCGGGGGAAACGCACGAGCCGCTGCCTTTCAATGCCATCGTCGAGCAATCCGTCGCCTTCACGCGTCCGCGCTGGTCCGCGGAATCGATTGCCCGCGGCATGCCCGTCGAAGTGGTGACCGATCTCTCCGCGATTCCTCCGCTGCGCGGCAATGCCGCCGAACTGCGCGAGATGCTCACCAATCTCATCTTCAACGCCGTCGACGCCATGCCGCAGGGCGGCACCATCGCGTTACGGACGCGTCCCGTGGGCCCGCGCATCGAGCTCGCGGTCACCGATACCGGGACCGGCATGTCCGAGGAAGTGCGCCGGCGCTGCCTCGAGCCCTTTTTCACCACCAAGGGAGAGCGGGGCTCCGGCCTCGGCTTGTCGATGGTCTACGGCATCGTCGAGCGGCACGATGGCACCGTCTCCATCGAAAGCACTCCCGGCCGCGGCACCACCTTTGTCTTCACGTTCCCGAGCGACACGGCCGCCGTCATTTCCGAGGAATCGGTGCCGGTTTCCGGCACGCGTCCGTTGCGCATCCTCGTGGTCGACGACCAGCCCGTGCAGTGCGAGCTGATCTCGCACGCCCTCCAGCGCGACTGGCACACCGTGGATGTAGCCAGTAATGGCCGCGAAGCGCTGCGTCTTTTCGAGCGGCGGGAATTCGATCTCGTGATCACCGACAAGGTGATGCCAGAGATGAATGGCGACCAGCTCGCCCTGGCCGTGAAATCGCGCGAGCCCGACACCCGCGTCATCATGCTCACCGGCTTTGGCGGGGCGCTCGACGGTGAGCACCAATCGGAATTCGTCGATCTCCTCGTGGCCAAGCCCGCGTCCCTCGCCGAGCTGCGCGCCGCCATCGCCAAGGTCATGGCGTAAGCCGGGGCTCTGCGCGATTTAGTGCGTGAGCTCGTCGCGAATCCGCCGTACGAATTCATCCACCGCCTTGGTCTCATTGCCCACGTTGCGCAGCGGCAGGAGTCGTTCCTTGAGCGGCGGATAGCTCGCTGGGTTAGCCAGCTGTTCCGGTGCCAGGAGCTTCCGCGCGGCGAGGTTCGGATTGGTATAAGGATACTCCTTGCTGATCAGCACACTCACTTCCGGCTCCAGGCAGTAGTTGATGAAATCCTCTGCGACATTTTTGTGCGGCGCGCCAGTGGGAATGGCGAGGCTGTCGAGGAACATGTGCGCTCCTTCCTTGGGCAGGACGTATTGGAATTTGTGATCCCGCTGCCAGAGCAGTGCCGCCTCGCCGCTCCACACGAGGCCGATAATGGCGCGGCCATCGAGCAGCGCCGTGTGCGGACTGTCGGAATCGAAGACGCGGATTTGCGGCAACCACGCCCGGAGCACCGGTTCCGTGCGCGCCAGCGAGTCGTTGTCGATCTGGGTGATGGGCCGGCCCAGCGAGGCCAGCGCCCACGCCACCATTTCGCGCTGATCATTCACCGCCACGATGCGCCCGCGATACTTCCCCGTGAACACATCCGCCCACGTGTGAATCGGCTCCTTCACCGCTTCCGTGTTCACCACGATTCCCACCGTCCCCGCCATCCACGGCACGCTGAATTTTCCCTCGGGATCATGCGGCAGCCCGCGAAATTGCGGATCGAGATGGCGAAGATTGGGAATCCGCGCGGCATCGAGCGCTTCGACGCCTCCGGATTGGATCAACCCTTCCACATAAGCCTGGCTGGGTTGCACGAGATCGTAGTGGCGTGGCTTGGCGCGCAGCATGGCCAGCATCTGCTCGTTGGAATTGTAGTTCTCGATCACCACGCGCACGCCGCTGCGTTTCGTGAAACCTTCCGTCACCGCCGCCGGCACGTACTCCGTCCAGCACAGCAGATTGAGCACGCGCGCGTCCGGCTCTTGTCCCCGGCAGACTACGCAGATCAGCACGAGCAGGACGTAGTGGAGCAGGGTCGAGCGCATACTACGGCTTCTGTCTTCGAATAGACTGCGGGGGCGTCGCGTCCGCACTCAGGATAGCGGCGCACTCACGCTGACTTCCGTCTTCACCGAATTGGCGATGAAGCATTCTTCGTGGGAGCGATGGTGCAGTTGGTCGAGTTCCTCCGCGGTCGGCACTTTGTCCCCGCCCCACACGATCTGCGGATGCAACGTCACTTTACTTACCCAGAAAGCGCCGCGCTCATTTTTCGCCATCACGCCGGTGGCTTCGTCGCGATAGCTCTCCACCAGAAGGCCCGCCTTCCCCGCCAGCCAGATAAACGTGAGCATGTGGCAGCTCGACAGCGAAGCGATAAAGGCTTCCTCGGGATCGACATTGGCCGGGTTCGACCATGGCACCGGAACGACGTGCGGCGACGAAGACGCCGGGACGGTCAGCCCGCCATCAAACGTCCAGGTATGCTCCCGCGAGTAGCGGCCTTTCAGAAAATCGGGGCCGGGGTTCTTCCATTCGATGGTGGCTTTGTATTCGGGCATAGGGTGATGGGGTCTGAACTTAAACGTGGCGGGCGCTGGGCAGCGGCGCAAGGTCGGGCGGGACGAAGGTATATTTCGCCTCGGGCGAACCGAAGCGTTCGCGCGAGTAGAAGAGGCGCAGGAGTTTCTTTTCCTGGAGGTGGGTCTGCGCGGCGAGGAACTGCTCGGCAGGAGACGATTGTAGGGCAGGCGCTCCGCCTGCCGCGGCAAGCGAGGCGCTTGCCCTACAACGATCCGTTTCGCCCGTCGGCCCATATTCCGCGACCATCGCGGCCACGATGTGCAACCACGCGACCGTCATGGTCTCGTGATAACCGCTCGTCGGTGTATCCACGATATTCTGCGACCGGTTGTAGGCGCGAATGCCTGCGGTGACTTTCGGGATCGCGTCTGCCAGTCCGAATTGCGTGACGTAAAGATAGGCCACCCGCAGATGGGCGCGGTGCGTCCAGTGGACATACGGCAGGGTGCAGTCGGCAAACTGCCGCAAAAACTCCGCGTCGCTCAGCCCCACGGCATCGGTCTTGGCAACGGGAGAATCGGCACTCATCGGGGTTTACTGAATACTGAGCACTAAGGACTAAGCACTATTTTTTCTGGCGGGATGGGACGGGCTTGTCGAATGTCCCGCGTGTTTCAATCGCGCCAACTCGATCTCCTCGTCCTGCTCTTCGTCTGCTTTGCCGCGTTTTGGTGGCGGCTCGGGGCGCTCGGGCTGATCGATCCGGATGAACCCTTCTACGCGCAGACGGCGCGGGAGATGGTGCAGAGCAAGGATTGGGTCACGCCGCAGATCTACGGCGCGCCGCAGTTCGAGAAACCAATCTTCTACTATTGGACGGTCGCGGCCTCGTTCGCGCTCTTCGGGGAATCGGAGCTGGCCGGACGCGCCCCGACCGGCGTGTTTGCCACCGCGTTGGTGCTCCTCGTCTGGGTCTTCGCCTCGCGTGTGTGGAGTGCGCGCACCGGATTTCTCGCGGCGCTGGTCCTGGCCACGAGCCTGGTGTTCTGCGTCATGTCGCGCCTCATGCTCACGGACGTGCCGCTGGCCTTCTTTCTGGCGGCGGCGATTTTCAGCTATTGGAAGGCAGGGGAAGGGGAGGAGCGGCGCAATTTCTGGATCGCCCTCTCGCTGGCCTGCAACGGCCTGGCCGTACTCACCAAGGGTCCCATCGGTTCGCTCGTGGTCTTGTTCACGACCCTCGCCTTCGGCCTGCTCACGCATCGCAAGACGCTCTACCGCGGACCGGGTCTGTGGTGGGGGCTGGTGCTCTACGCGGTCATCGTGGTGCCGTGGTACGCGGCGATGTTCGCCTGGCACGCCAAGCCCTTCTGGGAGGAGTTTTTCGTGCGCGACAATTTCCTGCGCCTCATCCGGGCGGAGCATCCGGCGAACAATCACTTCTGGTATTACCCGGGCCTCTTGCTCATGGGCTCGATCCCCTGGATGCCGGCGGTCGCCCTCGCCGTGCGCCGTGCCTTCACCGGCTTTCGCGCCGATCCCGCGCTGCTCTTCCAATGGTGCTGGCTGCTGACCAGCCTGCTCTTCCTCACCATCGCGCAGTCGAAGCTGCCCTCCTACGGCTTCTACCTCTTCGTGCCCCTCGCGGTGATTGTAGGCCGCTCGCTCGACCTGCTGCTCGAGCGCGGCTTTACCTCCATCGGCGAGCGTCGATTGATCATCGGTTTTGCCGTGTTCCAGTGCGTAACCTTGCTCGTCCTGCCCTTCGTCAAAGCGGCCAAGCCTTTCACTTTCCCGATCGCGCTGGTGGCCATCTGCCTCGCCGTCGCGCTCGTCTTGCTTCTGCAAAAGCGCCTTGTCCCGTGGCTGCTCGCCAGCTCGCTGGCCAGCCTCGCACTACTCGCGGGTGCGCTGACGAAGGCGCTCCCGGCCGTCGAGGCGGAAAGCTCCGCGCGCCCGGTCGCCCGCGCTTTGCTGGCTGACCGCCGCGAGGGCGAACCGCTGGTCAGCGGGAAGTTTCTCGTGCGCGGAATCATCTATTACACGCGCTCGCCGGTGACCATCCTGGCTAGCAAGCCGCATCCTTTCTGGGCCGATCACCCGCTGCCGATCATTGTGAGGGCCAAGGGCCTGAATGCGTTTGTCGCGCAGTACCCTTCTGTGCTGTGCGCGTTGCGCAAGGGCGACTGGGCTTCGGTGGACGACGAAAAGATCTTCGCTACTCGCGATTCCTTCGCCGAACTCGGTGAAAACATCGTCGTCCGCGCGGTCAATCCAGACGTGAAGAAGGCGGAATGAGGAAGGGCGCGAGCGCTCTCCTTTCTCTCCTTTTATGTCATTCTGAGCGGAGTGTAACGGAGTCGAAGAACCCCGTCGCTCTACCAAAGAT
>NZ_JBDUCX010000134.1:0-17838 GCF_040003245.1 Chthoniobacter sp. | reverse complement strand
AGACTTGATGGCGCTCAATTTCGTCCCCAGGCATTCGCCGAATGGATCCTTGGAATACAACACCCGCGTCACCGTCCCATCGGCCGCGATCAGAAATACGAAGGACGCCGGCTCTTTCGTGTCCGGCATGCTTTCACTACAAGTGTGCAACGCCTTGCTGAAAACTGGCATGATCGATTTTTGAAACTGATCAAAATAACGCCGCCCTTCGTCCGTGCTATAATTCTTAGCCGCCTCCTTCGTCAGCGCGTCGAGTTCATCGGACGACTCCGCCTTCGCTGCGGCCGGGAGCAACGCGAAGAGGACGACGATGGATGGAACAATGAGCCAGAAGGAGACGCGATAAAGCCGCTGCTCGCGCGGCGGCAGATGGTGTGACCCGACGCGCAGGAAGATCCCGGCGCGATACTGCGGAAGCTTCGCCAGAAACAGAAGCAGCGTGCCGAGAAAGGAAGTCCCGGTCGCGATGCCCAGCGCCCAGAGCCAGGGCAGCCCCGTCAGATGCCGAAACCAGGAAATGGCCGGAAACAAGGCCCCCATGAGAAACGAAATCCCAAGCACGACGAGCGGGATCGACAGCAACGCTGACAGGTCGAGTGGGAACCAATGACGGCTTTTCATGGCTTTGGTTTCGGGACACGCGAACGTCACCTCGAACCGGAAATCAGCCAAGGACAAACTGCCCGCCTGCTTCGAACGGATGATGCGGATGATACGCCATCAAAACTAGAACTTCGGCGTTGACGACGACGGTATTTAGTGTTCAATATCACACGTTACAGGATTGGAAGAAACAGGCAACGGGCGGGCTGAGACCGGGCAGTAGATAGAGAGACAATTCGACAGGCTTATGACTTTCATCATTCGATATTTGAAATCCGCGATACAGGCCGCGCCGACTGGCACATTCCCGGTTCTCCCGCCGGAAATCGCAGCAGGGGTGCGATCTCCTGCTCTCTGTAAATTAAGGTCAATTAAGCTGGATTAAGGTGAATTAAGCCTTTCAAAAAGTCCCGTTTCACCACCACCACCGCACCGGATCCATCGTCAAAACCCACTGTAACTTCTGCGCTGCCTCGGCGTTCTAATATCCGACATCACACCTTCTCCATGCGCTTCCGCTTTCTCATCCCCGGTCTGGCCACCTTTGGTGTCGCTGCCTTTCTTCTCCACACTGCCTCGGCGGATGAAATCGCGGACAAGTTCCAGCAGTTCGACACCAATCACGATGGCGTGCTGAGCGGCGACGAGCTCAATGCCTCGCCCATCCTGCGCCAGCTCGACTTGAACGGCGACGGGCAGGTGACGCTCGACGAAGCGCGCGAGGGCATGGCAAAGATGCGCAACGGCGTCGTCGCGAAGCTCCAGGAAAAGCTCGGCGGTGGAGGTGCCGACGGCAAACTGGCGGTCGAATTCGTTTTCAAGCGCCTGGATAAGAACGGCGACGGCCAGCTCACCCCGGACGAATTGACGGACAAGACGTGGTTTGAAAAGCTGGACGTGAACAAAGACGGCGCGGTGACCCTGGCGGAAGCCGAACAGGTGCTCGGCAAGACCATCGCCCGCCGGGCGCTCGAACGAGGCCTGCCCCAGACCGCGAGCTTCACGGAAGCCGACATGGCTTCGTTCCAAGAGCAGCCGCTCCTGGTCAAGGCGGGCGACCGCGGCGTGGGCCGCCGGGTGGATAATCTCACGGTCAAGGGCCTCGACGGCCACGATGTCGCCATCACCGCCGCGAAGGGCGACAAGGCGCTCGTGCTCGCGCTCTTCAGCGCCACCTGCCCGATCAGCAACAAGCTCGGGCCGGAACTCGCGCGCCTCGAAAAGGATTACGCCGGTAAGAACATCGCCTTCTATCTGGTGAACATCGCGCCCGAGACCAAGCCCGACGAATTGCACAAATTCATCACCGCTTTCGGCCTGAAATCACCAGTCGTCACCGACTCCGCACAAGCCGCGCAACGCGCCCTCGCCGCCACCACTTCCACCGAAGTCTTCGTCCTCGATGCCGCGCGCACGCTCGTCTATCGCGGCGCAATCAATGACCAGTACGGCCTCGGTTATTCCAAGGACGCGCCCACGAAAAACTATCTGCGCGACGCCCTTGACTCCGTGCTGCAAGACAAGGCCCCCGCCATCGCCGCCACCAGCGCCCCCGGTTGCGCGCTCGATGTCCCTAATGCGGCCAGACCCGCGGCGACCAATCTCACCTACAACCACGACATCAGCCGCATCCTCCAGGCTAATTGCGTGAGTTGCCATCATCAGGACAGCATCGCGCCCTTCTCGCTGGAGACGTACGCCGACGTGAAAGAGCACGCCGCCATGATGAAGAAGCAGGTCAATCGCGGTGCCATGCCTCCATGGTTCGCCGTGGAGACAGCCGGGCACGCCCACCAGTGGATGAACGACCGCTCGCTCTCCGAGACGGACAAGACCGATCTGCTCGCCTGGCTCAATTCCGAGCGCCCGCAGGGCAACCCCGCCGATGCACCCGTGCCGCGTCATTTCACCAGCGGCTGGATGATCGGCCAGCCCGACGCCGTCTTTCAGATTCCGCGCCCCGTGCAGGTCAAAGCCGAGGGCGTCATGCCCTACCAGACGGAGGTTGTGGAGACGAACTTCACCGAGGACCGCTGGGTGCGCGGCTACGAAATCCTGCCCACCGATCGCGCCGTCGTGCATCACGTCATCGTCCGCGTGCACGCCAAGGGCGCGAAGCTCAAGGAGGCCGGCGACGCCAGCGAAGGTTTCTTCGCCGCTTACGTCCCGGGCAATAGCTTCCGCGTCCTGCCCGATGGCTTCGCCAAGCTCCTGCCCGCCGGCTCGCGCATCAGCTTCCAGATTCACTACACGCCCAACGGTCACGCCACACAGGACCAGATCAAGATCGGCCTGCTCTTTGCCGCCCAGCCGCCGCAATACGAAGTGCACGTCTCGTCGCTGGCCAAGCCCGGTCTCAACATCCCGCCCGGCGATGCCAATCACGTCGAAACCGCCGAGATGGTCATCCCCACCAACATGATGTTCATGAGCTTCATGCCGCACATGCACGTCCGCGGCAAAGCCTTCAAATACGAGCTCACCACGCCCGACGGGAAAAGCGAAGCGCTGCTCGACATCCCCCACTACGACTTCAACTGGCAGATCCAGTATCAATACGCGCAGCCCAAGTTCATCCCCGCCGGCAGCAAGGTGCGCATCACCGCCATCTACGACAACAGCCCCGGCAACCCCGCCAATCCCGATCCCACCAAGACCGTCCGCTGGGGCCAGCAAACCTACGAGGAAATGATGATTGGCTACGTCGAGCACTTCACGCCGCGCTCCACGACCAAAGTCGCGCAGCAATAAGGGAAGAGCCAGGCACTACGCCCCTTCTCCCTCCGCCGCATCCACGAACTTCTGCGCGACCGGCGAAGCGCCCGTCTTCCGGCAAACCGCGCCGACGACGACGGGATCGATCGCCGGCTTCAGTGGAAGGATCTTCAGCCGTGGTCCGGCCAGGCACGCCATGCAACTCGGCACCAACGCAATCCCACGCCCCGATTCCACCGCCGCGATGAGGCTGGTCACACTATCGTGCTCCTCGGCAAAATGGGGCGCACGGCCCGTCGACGCAAAGATCTTCGTCATTGCTGTATGATACTCCGGATAACCCGCCCGACTGTAGCCGATGAAAGGCTCGGCCACCGCCTTTTCCAAAGTGATGGCCCGCTGCCGCGCAAAACGATGCCCCGGCGCCACGGCGATGCCCATCGGATACTGCGCCAATTCATGAAACTTCAGTCCCCGCAATTGCCCGCCCTCCGGCGCGATACCGAGGCACACGTGCAGCCGTCCCTCGCGCAGTCCATCCAGCATCTCCTCCGTCGAGAGATCGTGCAGCGAGACCTTCACCCCGGGCAAGGCCGCCTGAAAACGCCGCAGCGCCCGCGGCAGAATCTGCACCGTGAGCGAAGGCGCGTAGCCCACGTTCAATTCGCCGCTCGTCCCGCCAGCCACGGCGCGCACGGTCTTGATCGCGTCGTCCGCTCGCGCCAGCACCGCCCGCGCTTCCTGCAGAAACACGCGCCCGGCGTCAGTCAGCCGCACGGACTTCGCGGTCCGCTCGAGCAGTGGCAGGCCGAGTTCTTCCTCGAGATCGCGGATCTGCCGGCTCACCGCGGGTTGCGCCACGTGGAGCTTCGCCGCCGCGCGGGTGACATTCTCCTCATCGGCCACGGCCACGAAGTAACGGAGATGTCGAAGTTCCATGCAAAGGCGAGCATGCCTTCCCGGCATCGTAAGGCAAGGAACATGGTATTTCCGCGCCGCCCGCTCCCCGCCGTATGCTGCGCCCATGATTACTACACGCAAAGCCAATGAACGCGGCCATGCCGAGCATGGCTGGCTCGACTCTTACTTCTCTTTCAGTTTCGCTGATTACTACGATCCGAAGTGGATGGGCTTTCGCAGCCTCCGCGTCATCAACGATGACCTCGTGCTGCCCAACGCCGGCTTCGGCATGCATCCGCATCGCGACATGGAGATCATCACCTACATCCTCAGCGGCCAGCTCGGGCACAAGGACTCGATGGGCAACGGGCGCGTCATCACGCCCGGCGAATTCCAATACATGAGCGCCGGCACCGGCGTGCTGCACAGCGAGCAAAACCCGTCCAGCACCGAGGCCGTGCATCTGCTGCAAATCTGGATCCAGCCCGACACCAAGGGCGTGGCTCCGGGCTACGCCGAGAAGTCGATGAAGAACGCCGAGACTGGCAAGCTGCATCTCATCACGAGCAAAGCCGGCCGCGACGGTTCGATCGCCATCCACCAGGACGCCGATCTTTACCTCGGCAAACTCGACGCCAATCAAAGCCTCACCCACACGCTCACGCCGGGCCGTCATGCCTGGCTGCATGTGGCCGAAGGCGAAGTGACGGTCAATGGCCAGACCCTCGCCGGCGGCGATGCCGTAGCCGCGAGCAACGAAGGCGCACTCGAGCTGCGCGGCAGCGCGAAGCCTTCGCAGGTCCTGCTCTTCGACCTGAACTGACAACGCAGATTCCACCCCAGCCGTCGTGCGGGAGCATGTCCGGCTGGGGCACTGCGTACCCAATTTCAAAATCACCAAAAACCTCAATCCAACCCACTCACCCAACACACCCAATCCAATGACCAAAATTCTCGTCCTCTACTACTCCATGTACGGCCACGTCGAAACCCTCGCCGGCTCCATCGCCGAAGGCGCCCGCAGCGTCGACGGCGTCGAAGTCACGCTCAAGCGTGTCCCCGAGACCATGCCTCCAGACGTCGCCAAACAATACGGCGCGAAGCTCGACCAAAGCGCACCCGTCGCTTCGCCGAAAGAACTCGGCGATTACGACGCCATCATTTTCGGCAGCCCCACCCGCTTCGGCAACATGACCGCGCAAATGCGCAATTTCCTCGACCAGACCGGTCAGCTTTGGATGAGCGGCGCGCTCGTCGGCAAGGCCGGCAGCGTCTTCACCAGCACTGGCACCGGCGGCGGCAACGAGAGCACCATCATCAGCTTCGCCACCACCCTCATCCACCACGGCATGGTCTATGTGGGCCTGCCCTACTCCTGCCCGGAACTCGCCGACTTCAGCGAAGTCAAAGGCGGCTCGCCTTGGGGTGCCGCGACCATCGCCGGCCCGGATGGCTCGCGCCAGCCCAGCGCCAAGGAACTCGCCCAAGCGCGTTTCCAGGGCAAGCACGTCGCCACCATCGCAGCCAAACTCACCAAGTAACTCATTTATGAAATACGCCACTCTCGCCGCGCGCTTTCTGCTCGCCGCCATCTTCATCGTCTTCAGCCTGAACTTCTGGCTGCACTTTATCAATCTGCCCGGGCCAGCCGCAGGCTCACCCGCGGCCACCTTCATGGGCGTGCTCTTCACCACCGGCTATCTCGCCGCGGTGAAAATGCTCGAGCTTCTCGGCGGGATTTTTGTGGCCAGCGGACGTCTCCTCGGCGCCGGCCTACTCATCCTCGGCCCCATCATCTTGAACATCCTCTTCGTCGACATCTTTCTCACGAAGGCCTTCAACCCGCTGAGCACGCTGGCCGCGATCCTCGCGCTGTTCCTCCTCTGGACGAAACGCGAGCGCTTCCTCGCCTTCGCTACGGCGTAAGGCCACTCGTATGAATCCGCCTGCCATCGATCCCGGCGTGCGCATCGGCCACGTGCATTTGAAAGTGGCCGATCTCGAGCGCTCGCTCGCGTTCTATCGCGACGTGCTCGGCTTCGAGGTCACACAGCGGCTCGGCCGGCAGGCGGCATTCCTCTCGGCGGGCGGTTATCATCATCACATCGGCTTGAATACCTGGGAAAGCGTCGGCGGTTCGCCACCGCCACCCGGCACGACCGGCCTCTATCACACCGCCATTCTCTATCCCACGCGCGCCCTACTCGCCGACGCACTGCGACGGGTGGTAGCCGCGGGCATCCCGCTGGAAGGCGCCGCCGACCACGGCGTGAGCGAAGCGCTTTACCTGCGCGACCCCGATGACAACGGCGTGGAGCTCTACTGGGATCGCCCGCCGGAGGAGTGGCCGCGGCAGAGCGACGGCACCCTCGCCATGTTCACGCGCGCCCTCCATCTCGACGCGCTACTCAAGGCCGCTACTTGAGCGCCTCGACTTTGGCCGAGTCGTGCAATTGCTTCATCTCCGCTTCCGTCAGCGCACGATTGAAAATCGCCAGGCCGCCAAAGCGCCCTTTCGTCGCCTCGCCTAACATCGAGCCCACCGCATAGCGCGCCGCCACCGTGAAATCGGCGGGCGCAATCTTCGTCGTTCCATGTACCGCCGGGTCATAACGAAAAATGCCGCGGCCATGGTAGTAGGGGTTCATCCCCCGATCTTTGCCGTCCGGTCCTTCGCTGGTGAAATAGCGATCCGTCCGCTTGTCTTTCACCGCATCGAGCGGGCGGACATCGAGGACACCGTCGATGTAAGCGCGCAAGTATTTGGCATCGTAGGTAAAGCCCACCGTGCACCATCGACCCTCCGGCACCTCCCGGCGCGTGGCCGCGTAATCGGCGCACCACGGAAACGCGCTTCCATCCGCGCGGCGCGTGACCCCGCCCTCGCTGGAAATGTGCGGCGTCAGTTGTCGCGCGCCGCCGTAGGTCGGCATGTTCATGAGCAGCGCGTACTGGCGGGTGCCGGTGTCGTCATTCGCTCCCTTCCCTTCACTCCAGATGCCCGCGATCGTCTTGCTGTGCGCCAGGTCTTCGATGAAAACGACGGCAAACATGCTGATCTGCGCCTCCGGCCCGCTGATATCGAGGTCGCCCAATTCGGCATGCTTGATCTGCCAGTACTGCCGCCCATTGAGTTGCGCCGCATAGCCGGAGTAAGGCCCGCCGACCACGCGGGCGATCGGCCCGCCCACCTCGTTCAGCGCGTGCTTCTCCTTCGTGCCGGGCGAGAGCCGCGGCTGCCCGCCTTCTTCGCCGAAGGTCCAGAAGGCCACCAAACCCGGCATCTTCTCCACCACCGCGCGATCCCCGGTCGGTTCCGCGCCGGCGAGTCGCGATACCGCGACGAGCAAAGCCAGGAGCGCTGTGGTGGAAGAAAGGCGGGATGCAAAGCGAGGGAACATCCCGCCAGCATCCGAACTCGCCCTCGCGACGTCGAGCCGTTAGCGCGCTTTCTGCAGCGCGAACTCATATGCACCGAGCAGCCGCTCCTGATAGTGCTCCCAAGTGAAATTCTGCACGACCCTCTCCCGGGCCGCCGCACCCATGGTCTTCACCAAATCCGGATTGTCGTAGAATGCCTTGATTGCTTCCGCCAGCGCCTCCTTATCGCCGCACGGAATCACCTTTCCGTTCAGCCCGTCGATCACCACATCGCCCGCTTCGCGCGTCGTGATCTGCGCCAGTCCGCAAGCCGCCGCATCATAAGTCACCTTGGCGCTGCCTTCGCACGTCGATGGAAAGATATGGATGCTGGACTGGCGGAGATAGTCTTCCGGATTGCGCACGTACCCGGGCAGGATGACGTCGGGTCCGCCATACTTCTGAACGGATTCTTCGATCTCTTTATGAACCGTGCCGACCAGTACGAGTTCGGCGTTCTTGAGCCCGAGGCTGCGCCACGTTTCGAGCAATAGATCCACCCCCTTGCGCTTGATGAGCGCCCCGACAAAAACGGCCCGGAATTTCTCCGGATGAACGCCGGGCGTGAAGCGCACGACATCGGTGCCGCGCGGCAGGGAGTAGAGCTTTTCGCGGGGCACGCCGGCGGCGATGAAGGTATCCGCCGCGCATTCGGAGAGAACAAGGATCACATCGGAGAGATCGTATTCCTCCATGATCTGCTGGCGGGTCGGTGAAAGGCTTTCGAACCAGCGGCGCGGAAACGGCAACGCGTCCCGCTCGCGCTCGCTCTTCGTCTTGTCCGGCTTGATCCGCCCCTTGTTGCGATGCCACGTGGGAATCTCCAGCACCGTCGGTATCCCGCGCCGCCGGGCTTCACGAAAGGTGCGCACACAATCGCCCGACCAGCTATGCACGAGATCGTAATCGCCGCGCGCCAGTTGCCGCGCCGAGACCCAGTCGAGGTACTGCTTCTTCGCCCCGTAATAGTAGCGGGTCTGCAAAAACGACATCAGCCGCACGGGATGCCACCGCAGGCTGCGAATCAAGGAACCGGGAATCTCGCGCTGCCGGTTGTCATAAGCGACCGCTCCACCGAGGATGCCGGCCTTCCACGCGCCCTGCACCGCCTCGAAGGAATCGAGATCGAGCCCGCTTCCGCCGATCCGGGCAGAAATCGTGAAGAGCAATTTTCGCGGCAGTTTCCTGTGCACACCGTTTTCACCCACGCCCCCACTGACATCAGTCATGAGGACGGAGGAGCGATAGACACGAAGACGGTTGCATTGTCCGCCGAAGATAGGATGGCCAAATGTCCCTCGCCAGAGCAAAGAATGCCGAACCCGACAGTGGGTGCTCATCGCTCCGGAGAGAATTCCGGGGTGAGCCGCACAAAGAGCCGCATCCACTCGCGATACACGGCCTGCGTCGGAGTGAGGTTGCCGGCCCGCTCCCGGGCATCCAGTTCAGCCGGTGGTTGTCCGTCGTAGTGGCCGATCCATCCACAGGCCAGTGCACGCGACTCTCGCAGGAACGCCTCCAACTCCACCACGCCGCAACTCAGCGGAAATGTCTCCTCGATCACCACCGGTTTGCCGACCGCAAACTGCTTCAGGCATTCCATCGCCTCCCCCGGCTTCGTCGTGTCGGGATAAATGTGCACGCAGATGAAATCGAGTTCCGGTGCCACCTTCTCCGGCAGGAATCCCGAGAGATGTTTCCAGCCCCGCGACCAGGGCAACAGCCCAACGGTGATCAGGGCACGCCCATCATGCCGGCGGATCGCCGCACTCATCTGCCGAATCCATGCCACCGCGATATCCTCCCGCTTTCGCCCCGCCGGATCGAGCGCGATGTATTGTAGGAAATCGTAACCACCGAGCAGGCTGCCCGAGCGCCACTGTCCCGGCTCGCGTTTGCCGGCAGGCGAAAGCGGCTCGTTGATCAAGTCGTAGCAAAAGACCGCCGGACTCGAGGCTCCCACCTCGGCCACAGCCTCCCAAAACCGCGCCTGGGCGGCCCAGCGGGCCGGCTCATCCAGCGCGTCGTACCAGGCGGGCACATCCGCCGGGCGGTAACAGGCCAGGCCCGTGACATCGAGCCGCAAACCCGTCTCCTCACCGAGCCGGAGCAGCCGCGCGAATTGCGCCAGCGCAGGTCGATTCGGTTCCGTCGGCGAGCGCATGAACTTGCCGAACTGCAAATGCACCCGCACCACATTCGCCCCGAGTTCGCGCAGTTCGTGAAAGTCATCGGCCAGCGTCTTCCAGTCCGTATCCCAGAAATCCTCCATCAGCCGTCCACTATTGCCGTAGTTCATGCCCCACGGATGAAAAGGCTGCTTCGTTCCCTCCAGCACAAATCCCCGGCCATCCTCCGCCAACACAACGCGTGGCATTTTGGGTTGAGCGTCCGCGTCCGCCGCGAAGGTCGCCGCGCCGCTCCCCAACGCCACGGCCAGAACGAGGAGCAAACGCCAGGTCATACGGAGCGCTACTTCAGCAAAAACTCCCGCAGGAACGTGATCGTCGCGAAAAACTGGTACTGCGCATTCCCCGTCTTCTTGAAGCCGTGCCCTTCATCCGTGGCCATGAGGTACCACACTTTGCCGCCGCTCGCGCGAATGGCATCACGCATGTGCTCGGCTTCCGTCATCGGCACGCGTGGATCGTTTTTGCCCTGCACGATCAAGAGCGGCGATTTGATCTCACTGGCATGGTTGGCGGGCGAGATCCGCTCGAGGAACGCCTGCATCGCCGGCTGGCGTTCGTCGCCGTACTCCTCCCGCCGATTGCCCCGCCGGTAATCCGACGTGTCGTGGAGGAACGTCACGAAATTGCCGATGCCCACGCTGTCCACTCCGCAGCGCAGCACGTCGTGGTAGCGCACCATGCAGGCCAGCGTCATGAAGCCGCCATAGCTGCCGCCCATCACCGCGATGCGCCCGCCGTCGAGCGCGGGATCGTGTTGAATCCAGTCGATGATACTGCCGATATCGTGCACCGCATCTTCCCGGTGCATCCCATTGTCGAGGTCCACAAATTTCCGGCCATAGCCGAGCGAACCCCGCACATTGGGAAAGACCAGCGCGACGCCGAGCTCGTTGAGGTAATAATTCGAGGTCCCGCGAAAGCCCGGCCGCGACTGGCTGGAGGGGCCACCGTGGATATTGATCACCACCGGCCGCCTGCCCGGAAACTTCTGCGGATCGGGCCGATAAACGAGCGCGGAAATCGGCACGCCATCGAAGCTCTTCACCCGCACGAGTTCCGGCTCGGAGAAATGCTCCGTCGCTCCGGGCTTGCGCGTGCGATCCGTCCAACGCGTGAGCGTGCCGGTGTCCACTTCCAGTGAGTAGGCGTCGTTCGGCGTCTGCGAGCCATTGAGGGTGAAGCCCAGTTCGCGGCGGAGCGGATGCCACGAAAGATTGCTCACCACATCGCCCGGCAGTTTCGGCACCGGCAGTTCCTTGCGCGTGGATAGATCGAGCAAGTGCAGCCGGCCGAAGCCGTCTTCATTGGCCACAAACGCCAATGTCTTACCGTCGCCGGAAATCTCGAAGTCCTCGACATCCCATAGGATGTGGCCGCTCAGCGCCTCGCGTTTGCCCGTCGCGACATCGAGCCGGGTGAGCGTCAGGAAATCGGAGCCATCGTTCGTTTCCGCATAAATGGCCGCGCCGCCATCCCCGAACCGCGCGTGGTCGTAGATGATCTCCTCGCCCGCCTTGGTCAGCAGCTTTTTCTCCCCCGACTTCACATCCACGCTCCACAGTTCGGCCTTCGTCTCGTTGATCCCACGGCGCAGCAACAGGTGCGAATCGTCGCGCGACCAATCCGCCGCCGACCAGCCCGGCGAAGCATTCACGAGCAGGCAGCGCGTGGTCTTCGGGTCCGACGGGTTGACGAGATAGATGTCGTTGTCCTTGTTGTTGCGGCGCGTGGAGGCATACGCCAGCCACTGGCCATCGTGCGACCAGCACACTCCGGTATTGCGCGACTGCCCATCGGTGAGCAGCACGGGCGCGGCATTGCGGTCGTTCACCGCGAGCGCGTAGAGCTGGTATTGCTCGTTGCCGCCCTTGTCGCTGGAGAAGACGAACAGCTCGCCCGTACGCGGCTGGAACCAACCCGACGTCACCGGCTCGGTAAAATGCGTGAGCGCGATCCGCTTCGCCATGGGCCCGTTGACGGTGTGCAATTGCAGCGAATCGACGAGGCGCGTGGTGACCAGCAGTTCGCGCTGCACGGTGTGCCAGCCGCGAAAGTCCGCCCCGCCCAAGGTGAGATAGTGGCCGGCCTCCTTGCGCAACGCGTCCGAAATCGCCGGGATGCCCTCGGTCACGATGTTCGGCGGCACCGTGGGTTTCGGCCCGGGCGTGGCGGTGGGCTGCTGGGCGCACACCCCCAGGGGGATGAACGCCGCCGCTAGCGTCAGCGCGATTTGAAAACGCATGTTCATGGAGGGGAATGTCTTATAGCCTGCGGTTTCTTCCTCCTCCACTCCGAATGCAGGCCGAAGAAAAACGCGCCCACTTCCTCCACCCGTCACGAATCCCACTCACTATGAAATACAAATCCTCCGCAGTCTGGAAAGGCAGCCTCAAGGAAGGCGCAGGCACCATGTCCACCGGCTCCGGCGCCCTCGTCGACAAGGCCTACTCGTTCCGCACACGCTTCGAAGGTGAACCGGGCACCAACCCGGAGGAACTCATCGGCGCCGCCCATGCCGGCTGTTTCTCCATGGCGCTCTCGAACATTCTCGGCCAGGCGGGGTTCACCCCGGACAAAATCGAGACGACCGCGACGATCACGCTCGAGCAGAAAGACGGCAGCTTCGCCGTCACGTCGAGCCATCTCGACGTCACCGCCTCGGTCCCCGGCGCGACGCCGGAAGCCTTCGCGGAAGCCGCCGCCAAGGCGGAGAAGGGTTGCCCGATTTCCAAGCTGCTCAACGCGACCATCACCATGGACGCGAAGCTGGTCTAGGAGCACCCGACGTTCGCATGCAACGCACCACCCGAAATATCCTCGACCGGATGCGCAAGGTGTAAAGACCGTCTTAACGTTTCATTCTTCGCTTTCCAAGTTCCGGTGACCGGGTCTTGGATTCAAGAATGAGTCCAAAACTGCAAACGCGTCGCCATCTGCGTGCATTTCCAATTTGGCCCGAGCGAAGATCCCATCGTTGAATCGAATGAAATAGGATCGACGAACAAAACTACTCCAGCCACCGTACCCGTAAGGAAGAGAAGCGGGCATGTTTATAGTATCATTTGATGCATACCCCTGTCCCGGCGCTTCAAAATCAAAATCATCTGGTCGCAACAACACGCCGCCATCGGGAACGCTGACTTCCAAACTCCAATCATATTTCCCCGACCCTCCTTGGGCATCCGACCGATTTCTCCAATACCGGAGAACGACACGGTGAGCGTGTCCTTGTTCATCCAGGGTAGCAGTGACCGGCACGTCGCCCGGCGGAAAATAGTAACTTCTTGTACCAAGCTTTACCAATGGTTCAATGGGGCCAGGCTTATACAAAGCAAAAATCGTGGGTGAACTCTTGTGAGACTCAAACGGGCCTTTCGAAGACAGACCGTATTCGAAGAGGCCACCTGATGCCGGTTTTGAATCTCGTTCAGGAAGTGCCCGATATCCCGGTTTTGAAACTTCGACTGCAAGTGTCAGGCCACCGATCCCGTTGATTGAAAACAATCCAGCGGAGTCCGATTTAGCAGCATGTTCCGCTGGTCGACTTCCAATGCTATTATTCGCGAAATATTTGATGTCCGCGTTAGGAACGACATCGCCGTGTTGATCGAGGATCTTTCCATAGAACTCGATTGGCGTGTGAAAGGCGGAGAATAATTGTAGCCGAGGTTTGAAAATCCACGCCAGCGCACCTATGACCACAAGGATAAATAGAAACCGCTTCCACATAGCCGGACTATCGGATGCTGCGTCCGAGATGGCAATTCAGGGAATGGCTATCGCGTAGAACGCTACGCGAGATCGAGCCCTTTCATTGTGCCGGTGCTCGTGGCGAATTTGTCGGCTTCGATGCCGAGACGCTGGAGCATGGAGACGAAGAGATTGGGCAGAGGATAATTGCGTTCGCGGTCGAAGAGCAGGTGCTGGCCGTGCTTGAAGCCGCCGCCGGCGAAGAGCACCGGCAGGTTGGTGGTGACGTGGGTGCTGGCGTTGCCGAGATTGCTGCCGTAGAGGATCATCGTGCGGTCGAGCAGGCGATCACTGCCCTCGTGCGCGGTCTTCAATTCTCCGAAGAGCGTGGCGAGCAGTTTCATGTGCTCGCGGTCGATCATCTCGAGCTGGGCGAGCTTGGTGGGCGATTTGCCGTGGTGGGAAAGGTTGTGATAGCCGTCGGTCGTGTTGGTGCCCTCGACCTCGATGGCCGGTGAGTTGACGCTATCGAGCATGAGCGTGACGAGGCGCGTGGAGTCGTTCTCAAACGCGAGCCGCGCCATTTCGTACATGAGGCGGGCCTTTTCCATGTATTCACGCGGGCTCTCGGGATCCTTCGGCATGGTCGCTTTGACGATCGGCTTTGGTTTGCGCTCCCATTCGCGCGCCTGGCCCATGCGCTTCTCAAGGTCGCGCACGCCGGTGAAATACTGGTCGAGCCGCTCCTTGTCGCGCGGGCCGACATCGCGCTGCAAGCTCTTCGCCTGCCCGGCCACGGCGTCCATGATGCTTTGCCCGAGCGCCAGCTTGCGCTCCTGCTCGGCGACCTGCGCGGGGGTGCCGTTGAGGAAGAGACGCTTGAAAACTTCCGAGGGCTTTTCCTCGCACGGAATGAGCGCGCCGGTGCCGGTCCAGGAGAGGCTGCGCAGACCCTGCTGGACGTTCACGCCGAGCGTCAGCGACTGAAACCGCGTGAGATTGCCGATGCGCTCGGCGGCGAATTGATCGAGCGAGATGGTATTGCGGAAGCCACCGCTGCCCGGATGCGGTGCGGCGGTGAGGAAGCAGTTATCCGCCGGGTGGCCCCCATCCACATCGGGATGCGACACACCGCTGAAGACGGTGAACTCATTGCGATGCTCGGCCAGTTCCTGGAGATAGGGCGAGAGCGCGTAATCGCGCCCCGCTTGCTCGGGGAAGAACTTCTCCGGCACGAGGCCGAGGTTGTTGCAGACGGCGAGGACGCGGCGCGGCGGCACCACCTTCGTGTCACGCGCGAAGGCCGGCATCATGGCATCGAGGAAAGGCAGCGCGAGGGCCACGCCGGTGCCGCGCAAGAACTGGCGCCGGGAACAGACGCGCTTCGTGGAGATGAAGGAGCTCGGGTTCATTTGATTTGGAAGAGTTCGCTTTGGACGACGGCCTGCACCAGCGACTGGACACCGTAACCTTTGGCGGCGGTTTGATCGAGAATCTGTTCCACCTGTGGGCGGTCGCCAAAGCGCACTGGAGCGCCGGTGGCATACGTGACGAGTTGGCGGGTGAGATTGCGGGCGATCTGCCGCTCGTCGGCCAAAAGCAGGCGCTTCAGCTCGCGGATGTCGCCAAAGGCCCGGCCATCCGGCAGCTTGCCGCTGGCATCGACGACCGGTCCCTCGTGGAAGGTGAAGGCCTGGCCGTTCTTGCCGAAGCCCTTGGCGTGTTCGCCCTCGCCCATCGCGCGGTAGTGGTCGCGCCAGCCGCCGAAGACATCGAAGCTCTCCAGCGCGAAGCCCGCGGGATCGATCTTGGCGTGGCAGGCCGCACAGGTCTCGAGCTTGCGATGTTTGTCGAGTTGCTCGCGGATGGTCGTGGCGCCGCGCGTATCGGGATCGACGGCGGGGACATTGGGCGGTGGCGGAGGTGGCGGACGGCCGAGGACGCGTTCCATGACCCACGCGCCGCGCACCACCGGTGAAGTCGTCGTGCCATTGGCGGTGACCTTGAGGACGCTGGCCTGGGTGAGCAGGCCGCCGCGCACGGAATCCGCGGGCAGCGCCACGCGGCGGAGGTTCACGCCATTCACATTAGGAATGCCGTAATGTTGGGCGAGGCGCTCATTGAGCATCGCGAAATCCGACGACACGATATGCCGCGCGGGCAGATCGTTGCGCAGAACTTCGTTGAAGAAGAGTTGCGTCTCGGTGGTGGCGGATTCGACGAGCAGATCGTCGAGATAGTAGTCGGGATACAGGCTGGCATCTGGCGCGGTGGCGTTGCTCTTGCGCAGGTCGAGCCAGTAGTCGAGGAAGGCATCGACGAAGCGGCGCGATTTCGAGTCGGCGAGGAGACGGGCGGCCTGCGCCCGCAGCACGTCGGGCTTGTGCAGGTCATTGCGGGCGGCCACCGCGCGCAGGGCCTCATCCGGCTCCGAGTTCCAGATGAAATAAGCGAGGCGCGCAGCCAGCGCACGGTCGTCGAGCTTGCCGGGCTTTTCCTCCAGGCAGACGAACGCCGGCGAGCAAAGCACTCCGGAATAACCGGCGATCATCGCATCGGTAAAGGTGCTGCCCGACTTCAGCGCGCCATTGATGATGCCGAGGAAACGCTGCACGTCCTCCTCGGTGGCGGGCTCGCGATAGGCCCGCTGCAGGAAGGCGCGCAGCAGGCGCTCCGCGTCCTTCGCGGGATCTTTCGGCAACACCTCGATGCCATTCTTGGTGGTCTTGTAGGGCAGGCTATCGAAGAGCAGCTTGTGACCCGCGCTGGGCCACTGGTCATAGATCGGCCCCTCGACTTCCATCCAACGGAAGGCCACGCCGGGCTGGCCATCCTCTTCGGCGAGCGGGTTGTGGTAGTTCGGCGGGCGCGAGCGGAAGAGCCGCGCGGCGTCGGGGCGAATCTCTTCGCCGGCGAGCAGGTAAGTATCCAATTCGCGCACCGTGGGGTCGGGATTCACATCGAAGCTGCCGAGTAACCGCAGCAACCGCGGCGGGGTCTCCGAATAAATCGTGACCGGCTCCGGCCGCCGCCCGGCCGAGACCGTATCGAGATCGGGATGCCACCATTTTTCCTTTGGGCCCGGTCCCACCCAAACCGAATAAGCGCTGAAACGGATTTTGTAACGCCCGGCGGCGGGCGCTTTGAATCGATCAAAACGCAGTTCGATCGGTTCGTAGCTGCTCGCGACCACACCCATCGCTTCCTTTTCGCGCGTAGCAGGATCGGCACTTCCGACGGTGAGGGGCAATTTGCCGGATCGCACTTCGGGTTGCGCCTGCGTGCCGAGGAGCGGAAAGGTCGCGCGCTCCGGGCTCTTGTTAAACACGCTGAATTTCATCTTGGTGGCAAAGACCTTCTGGTCGCGCGCGTAAAAGCGTTCGGTCTTCGTCGGCGGCCGGGCGACTTGGGTGGCCATCACCTGCCGCAACGCATAATCCGCCGCGGCGAGATAACGCGCCATCTGCACATGCGAAATATCCAGCGCCTCCCCGATCTTGTTGAAGCGAAACGCCTCGCCGTCCTCGGGAAGCATCTCCTTGATTTGCAGCCACGGCGCGTGCAACAGGTCGCGCAGGGTGTTTTCGTATTCGTAGCGATTGAGGCGTCGCTGCGTGGCGCGCCCTTGCCTGGCGTCATGCGCCTGCTCGGCGGCGATCATCGGCTCGCTGACGGACTTGAGAAAGGCGTCGCGCTCCGCGGGCTCGGGCTGCGCTTTCTTCTTCGGCGGCATCTCGCCGTCGCGCACGCGGTCGTGGACCTTCACCCACATGGAGTAGACTTTCGAGTCGTCGAGATAGAACGGCAGCGTGGTGAGATCCAGGTTGCCCTTCTTCGTCTCGGAGTCGTGGCAATCGTAGCAGCGGTTCTCCAGGAATTCCTGCCCCGGCCGGGCCGACTGCACACCGGCCCAGACGCTGGCGGTAGAGAGCAGGAGGAAAACGGACGCAAGATGCTTCATGGACTGCGCAGACAATGGGGGTGGCGGCTGGTTTCTTAGCTGCTGCTTTCTGGGGGCCAAAGCCTCTGTAAAAAAAACTCGCACCTTAAATCGCCTTAACTGGGCTTAAGGCACCTTAAATTCGCGTCTTTTTCTGGCCGGTGGCGCTGGGCTTGGCGTCGCGAGGGGTCGGCTAAGTGTATTGCGGAAGGCCTCGCGGAACCGGGCGATCTCGCCGTTGTGGGTGGGATTCATGCCTGTTTTTATTTCGATGGAATTGGGTGGGATCGGTGGGATTATCTCTGTAAAGCGGGTGGGATCGAGGTGGGATCGAGGTGGGATCGAGGTGGGATCGAGGTGGGATCGAGGTGGGATCGA
>NZ_JBDUCX010000348.1:0-5279 GCF_040003245.1 Chthoniobacter sp. | reverse complement strand
TTTCCATCATCGCTGATTTCCTTATTTTGTGGTCCAGAAATCTCGCGCACCTCAATGCTGCCGATGAGCAGCGGCCTGATTTCCGCCAGTTGTTCCGCAGTGGCCCGTGCGATACTAAATCCCGGAACAAATTCCCTTGGTAGGGCAAAGGGAATTATCAGGTTGCTGAGGATATGAACGAAGGCCATGCCAAAGGATGATCGTTGCGCGATGGGACGCGGAAAGTCAATCTTCGCACCTAAACCACATCAAAAACGGGAATAGGGTCAGGTCAGGGAATAAGGGTCAGGCGACAATTATTGACAGGCTGTCAGAAAGTGTCGCCTGACACCCATTTTCCCAGGAGTATTTGGGACATGGTGGATGTCCGGGCAGACTTTTTGGATCAACGCAGGCCGCGAGGCTTGGTGCGTTGGTCGAGGGCGGTGCTACCTTCGTACATCCAAGCGCCTGAGATTGGCTTGGCCTGGCGGGCTTGCATGGCTTCGTTACGGCGCTCGATGGTCTTGGGATCCGGGGTGCTCGCTTGCGCGATGGCGGGGGTCGGGTAGAGCACTGGCTTGAGCGCCTGGGTAACTGTAGGTGCTTGGCGGGTGAGGGCGGACTGGTGGGTGAGGGCGGACTGGTGGGTGAAGGCCAGCCAGGCGAGTGTTCCGACGACACCAACGAGGAGGATCGTTTTCATACCGTGACTCATTCAGTGAGTACTCGGACGGGAGCGGGTCAAGGTGTATTGAGCGGCGGTCACGTGGGCTTTTGGCGCTTGGGTGAGGTGATGCTGGTCATCGATGAGGTCATCCGAGAGGCCGGTAACATACGTCAACGCGATGGGTCATCATCGGCGCGCAGCGCCCCATCTGCGGGAGATCATCATTGCGATGCTGAAACCGTGATCGAGTTCAAGACGAAGTTAGCGCCATTGAAGCTCTGGGAATCCAGTTCCTTCCGGATGGCGACGTCGACGAGTTTGCCCTTGGCGTTGGCGACGGTCGCGGAGAGATGCGCCGGAACTCTGAATAGGATTCCCTGAGTCAGGGTTCCGTTCCTGGGATCTTTCTTGGGCGCAGCGTAGGTAAGTCCCCAATCTCCGGAGATGTCTTGCTCAATCGTGCCCCTCTCTATGAGAATTCCCGAATAGAGTTGGCGAAACTGAATCAGTCGGAGCGGATAGAACGCCGTAGCCCAGAGATGGGAAAGCGAGCTGCTCCGCGTGACGAACGGCTGTCCGAGATGATAGACGGCGCAGTATCCGATGGCGACAAACAGCGGAGCGATGAGGGTTCTCTTCATGATCGTGCAGTGAAAATGGCGATCTCGCAGTGCGTCGCCGGCTCTAGAATGGCGGCGGGCTCTTCTTCCGAAAAACGAAGCATAGGACCCAGACGGCGACGACTCCGAAGCCGACGATCTGGCCGATTGTTTCGCTGATCGTCGCCTCCTTCTCCGGCGTCAGTTGCCCTTTCAGCGCGATGTCGGTGAGATAGATGCCGCCGCCGATGCAAAGGGCGGTCAGCACGACGGAGATGAGGATGGCCCGCAGCCACCATTGCAGAGGGCTCTTCATGCCCGCGATCATTGTGGGAGTAAGATGCGCTGTCACGTCTCTTGTGGGATCTTCGAATCTGCCGGGGAAATAGGGAGCATGCGTTTCGCCTGGCCCCCATTTCTGACCGCATTTTCATTTCCACCACTCGTTTTCATCCGCACTTGCATCCCGCAGAAGACATGCGGCTGACGCCGGGACGGTTGGAGTGTTCGGTTTGGGGGATGAACCCCGGGTGGTCGCTCGCCAGCTCGCTCGACCCGGGGCTAATCTCTTTGACGCCTCCGGCGTCGGTCGGCGATTCCCGTCCTTGATTCGGCAAGGTAGCTCGCGCCTCGCAACCTTGGGCGGATAGATTAAACGCCGCTGGCGTTTGCCTGATTCCATCCGCCAAAACATGCGGCCTGAAAAGGATCTGAGGTCATGCCTCGGCGTCGGACCGCAAGGGGGTCGATGGGGACGACACGCCGGCCAAGGGTTGCTGAAGTGGATTCTGCAGGTAGTTCGATCGCCGAAAGAGCAGCGCGATGCCCAGAAAGGTGGAAAGAAGCGGAATGAACGCCAGGACGATCCACCCCGCTCCCATGCCGGTGTCCCGAATGCGCGGCAAGATGACGAAGAGGGCGGCATAGAGCAGCGTGAGGATCACGGCCAGGATTTCGATCGGAGTTCCCGACGACACATCCTGATGGAGAAAGAAGAGAAGGCCATTGCAGAGGAGTGTGCGAACGAAATAGGAGAGCCGGGCGAGGCGTTTCGGAAACAGCAATTCGATGACGATGCGCATGGGAGTTGTCTTCGGGGAATTAGGCCGCGTTACATCCCGGTTTTGCCAGTTTGCAGAATTGCCGAGGGACTTTCGGTCCGCGCTCCGTGTCGCAACAGGATTACTTCCGCGTTTTCTTCCGCTCTTTGCTGAGTGCGCGCAGTTCGCTCAGCAAATTGCCGCCATCGGGGTTCCAAAAGTTGACGAAGATCCAATGCCCATTCTCTTGTTTGACCTCGGCGATGATGGCGGGCTTTTTGTCCTTCTTGCCCCCGAGCACGTCGTAGATCTCGACCCGGAACGCGCCGTTTTTGGAGGTGATATTCCCGAGCAGGCAGCGGTCGATATCCGACTGGCTATTGAGGAAGGGGTCCCAGTCGAGGCCGACGATTTCGCCGGGGGACTTGGACGACGCGATCATATCCTCTTTCAGCGCCTGCAGGAGTTCGGCACTGAAGGCGGAGCTTTTCTTTTTGATGGCGATATTGCTCGCGTCTTCGGAGTGGGTGTGGTGCGTCATGGGGACATACCATTCGTAGAACTCCTGGACGAATTGACGGGGTGAATCCTCGGCGCGAAGGGTCTGGGCGCCCGCGCTGAAGGCGAAGAGGGCCAGCGCCGCAATGATGGGTTTCAAGGTCATAATGGGAAGGTCGCAAAGGATTGGGGATGAGCGCCCGTTTTCAATGCGAAACTTGCGAGGAACAATAGGCACTGATCGATTACGAAAGCCTCAGTTGCTGACGATCTCCGTCCTTTGCGCGGCACCGACGGCGCGGTGCCCTCCAACGGCTATTTCTTCCCGGTTGGGCCGAGCTCGGTCAGCGTCAAATCGGCAAACCACGCGGTACCGGTCACGGGACGGGCGTAGACGCCCAAACTCGGTCCGACGCGGATCTCATTCGGGGTTTTTGGGCTGGGGGTGAAATCGAAAGTGACTTTCGTCCAGGGCGTCGTTTTTTGGATCGAGGACGTCATGTCGAGCGACATGCCCAGCATCAGGACCGCGCCGTCCCGGCCGGGTTTCACCGGCTCGACATCCTTGGTCTTGATGTAGCCGGAGAGCCGGTAGCGGGCCTTCGACGACTTTCCCTTCAGGATCTGGCGCACGAAGGAGTGATCGCCCTCGACGTTGTCGATCCGCAGGGTGGGCTTCCCATCGTGAAGCTCCTCGGTGTCGATGGACATTTTCCCGTGTTTCGAAAAGGCGATGAGTTCCCAGTGGTCGAGGCCGTGCTCAAAGTTGCCGTTGACCAGGAGGTTCTTCTCCTCGGCCTTTGTAGTCCATGGGAAGGCGGTCGTGGGGGCGGCGTGAGGAGACTCCGCGTGGATGGTGGCCGCGGGGAGCACGGCGAGCAGAAGGAGGTGCAGGGATTTCAGCCGGGATTTTCCGATGGGCTTCTTATTCATGGGGGTGGGCGATTTGTGGCGATTGTGGGCCGGACTAATGGTGAGGCGACGTTTAATGCGCGAAAAGGCATGTCCGGTCAGCGGCGGAACCGCGCGGACATCAACTCCAGGAAGGCGCTGGCGGCGCGGCCGAGGGAACGTTGCCGGGGCCAGATGGCGAGGATTTTTCGCTCGGGTCGCGGAGACTGGAGGGAGCGATACTCGAGGGTTTTGGGACGCTTGAGGCGGGCGGCCATGGCGGGGATGAGGGAAAGGCCCAGGCCGGCGGCGACGAGGGCCTGGATCGTTTCCAGTTGGGCGCTGCGGAAGCTGATGGTGGGCTTCATGTCGCGCTGCTCGCAGAAGCCCAGGACCTGGTCGCCGAGACAATGGCCTTCTTTCATGACGATCAATCGTTCGCCTTTGAGGGCGGCGATGGGGATGGTGCGCCGGCGAGCCAGGGGATGGGCCTGGGGCAGGGCGAGCAGCAGTTCCTCGGCAAAGAGTTCCCTGGTCTCGAATCGGCGGTCATCCAGCGGATTGCTGGCGAAGGCAAAATCAATCTCGTAGGTCGCGAGGTGCTTGAGCAACTGCGCGGTGGTGTCTTCCTGGATGACGATCCCGACGCCGGGATATTTGTGGGCGAAGGCGCCGATCGTCTCGGGGAGAAGATACGGCGCGATGGTGGGCAGGACGCCGATGGTGAGGGTGCCGGACAAGAGGCTGCGGGCATGGGACGCCTCACGCAGGGCGAGATCCGCTTCCTCGAGGATGCGGACGGCGCGGCGGAGGAAGGCTTCGCCGTGGGAGGTGAGCTTCGTCTGGCGCTTCAGGCGGTCGAAGAGGCGCTCGCCGAGCTCTTCTTCGAGTTTTTGAATCTGCTGGCTGAGCGAAGGCTGCGAGACGCGGCAGTGCTCGGCGGCGCGGGAGAAGTTTCCCGTGCGGGCGAGGGCGACCATGTAACGGAGCTGATTCATTTCCATAGGCAGGGCCTATGATAATGAAAGGAAAATAGTATTTCAACGATGGTTCCCGATCTGGTCTGATAGCGGCCATCCCCATTGCCCTTTGCGGCCAAGACCGACCGCGGGCTCCCGAATTCAACTCAACCGTTCAAACCAAAAAATCCTATGTCCACCGAAGCCAAATGCCCCTTCCATCACGTCGCCGCGGGCGGCGGCACGTCGAATCGCGATTGGTGGCCGACCCAGTTGAAGGTCGACCTCCTGCACCAGCACTCCTCCAAGTCCGATCCGATGGGCGCGGACTTCAACTATGCGGAAGAATTCAAGAGCCTGGACCTGGCGGCAGTGAAGAAGGAGCTCGCGGCGCTGATGACCGATTCGCAGGACTGGTGGCCAGCGGATTTCGGCCACTATGGACCTTTGTTCATTCGCATGGCGTGGCACAGCGCCGGCACCTATCGCACGGGTGATGGTCGCGGGGGCGGGGGCCGGGGGCAGCAGCGGTATGCGCCGCTGAATAGCTGGCCGGACAACGTGAGCCTGGATAAAGCGCGCCGCCTGCTCTGGCCGATCAAGCAGAAGTATGGCCGGAAGATTTCCTGGGCCGACTTGATGA
>NZ_JBDUCX010000347.1:0-5290 GCF_040003245.1 Chthoniobacter sp. | reverse complement strand
ACCAAGGGCTACGCCCGCGTGGTGGACATCGCCCAGAGCCTGAAGATCTCCCAGGCGAGCGTGACGAACATGGTGCAGCGGCTCGATGCCGAGGGTCTGCTGAAGTACGAAAAGTACCGCGGCCTCGCCCTGACCACCGCCGGCGAGGCCCTGGCCCGCAGCATCACCCGGCGGCACCATCTGCTCACGGACTTCCTCAAACTCCTTGGCCTCGACGACGAGGTGATCTATCACGATGTGGAAGGTATGGAACATCACATCAGCCCGCCCACGCTGCGCGCCATCGAAGCGCTCACCCACCAGCTCCAGCGGCACCCCGCGCTGCTCGCCAAAGTGCGCAAGGAGATCGATGAAAATTGAGAAGACGACTTTTGGCGGGTGGACGAACTGTCTCCGCCTGGCGAACGAGCACGCGGAGCTGATCATCACGCTCGACGTCGGCCCCCGCGTCATTTCCTACCAGCATCTGCCCGGCGGCAAGAACGTGCTCAAGACGAACGCCGAGGAACTCGGCCAGAGCGGCGAGGACGCCTACCGCGCCCGCGGCGGCCATCGCCTCTGGCTCGCGCCGGAAAATGAGCGCACGTATTTCCCGGATAATTCGCCCGTGACCTACGAACTGCTGCCCAACGGCGTGCGGCTCGAGAACGAAGCGGTCGCGCCGTGGCACATCAAGAAATCCTTGATCGTCACCCTCGCCGAGGATTCCTCGGAGGTGAAGCTCGAGCATCGCGCCACCAATGCGGGCACCGCGCCGGTCACGCTCGCGACCTGGGGCGTCACCACGATGGAGGCGGGCGGATTGGAGATCATCCCGCGCCCGCCGATGTCCCCGCATGCCCGCAACGTGCAGCCCAATCGCCAGCAAGTCCTGTGGCCCTACACGGACACCGCGGACGACCGCTGGCGCTGGGGCCGCGAATTTATCACCCTGCGGCAAACGCCGCACAGCGCACCGACCAAGCTCGGCCTGCGCCACCAGATGAAATGGATCGGCTATCTCACCCGCAGCGTGTTGTTCATCAAGCTCGTCGAGTTTGAAGAAGGCGCCACGTATCCCGATTTCGGCTGCAATTTCGAGACTTTCAGCAACGCCAACATGCTGCAGATCGAAACGCTCAGCCCCCTGCGCACGCTCGCCCCGGGCGAATCGGTCGGCCACGGCGAATCGTGGCGTTTGTTCGGTTCCATCCCGGAGCCCAATTCCCTCAAGGAAGACGCGCTCTCCGATTGGATCGAGCCCTTCCTCGGCAAACTCGGCCTGCTTTGAAAACTTCATCCATGACACTCCGGCGCTCTCTCGCTCTCGCACTGCTCTTCACCCTGATGACGCTCTTCTCCGGCTGCGCCACGGCCGACCCGAACCTACAGACCCGTCAGACCATGCTCGCCGAGATCAAGGCGGAGCCACCGGGCGATTACTTCATCGCGCGGCGCTATTACAAGGTGGACTACAAATTCTGGGGCTACATCCGCAAGCCCGGCCAGGACTGGAGCGCCGCGCGCATGGTCATGCTCAACGAGCAGCAAAAACTCGCGCCCGACCGGGAGCTCGGCAAGATCGGCAGCGACAACGGCTACGAATACAAGTTCTACGGCAATTTCTCCGGCGAGACGGTTTACGAGCCGGCCAGCAACGGCTTCTACCCCGAGTTCGTGCTCAAGGGCTACGAGCTGAGAAATGTCTCCCCGGCCTCCATTTTCAAGGGCGTGACCGGCGCTCTCGATCCGCAGCGGCGCGTCATCGCCAAGCCGTACTAAGCCGCAGCGGCTACCCTACAGCCGTTCGCGCCAGCGGCTCTCATGCATGGCGGCATGCGATACAGCCACGACCACCACGGTTTGTTCCGCCTCATCCACACGCTAGATGATCCGGTAGGGAAAGCGTTCGGGGTAACGCCAACGGATGTGCTTCGTCCGGTGCCGGCGTGAATTGAGGAACGGATTCGCCGCCAACTTGGGAAGCACCCGCGCCACTTCCTGGACAAACTCGTTTCCGAGGCCGGGGCGTTGGCGCTCATACCACTCCGCCGCCTCGTCGATATCCGCGCGAACTTCCGGCCGAATGTCGACTCGCCAACTCACACAGGATACCGGGCTTGCAACTGGGCAAGAAAATCGTCGAGAGGAATGGCCGTCCCAGGGTCGCGGTCGTGATCGGCCAGCCGCTGTTCGACGAGTGCTTCCGTTTCCGCCGACAACGCATCGAGCTCCAACGCTCGCTCGGCGACGCGCAACCGCTCCTGTGGACTCAAGTGAGGGAGTTCATCGAGAATCTGGCTGATACTCATGCCCGACCTTATCGCGGACGCTGGAAATGGCAAGGTGCGCTCCTGCCTTGCACGGCGAAACGGGCTCCGCTGTGATGGCCGGTCTTCATGCCGCTCGATCCTCTCGCCCCGACTGCGCTCTCCGAGCAAGAGCTCGAGATGTCGATGCGGAAGAATGTCGCTGCCGGTGCGCTGGGCACGGTGTGGCTGGTGGCGGTCTACGGGCTGCCGTTGCCCCTGTTCATGCAGGCCATTCATGCCACCGGTTTTCAACTCGGGCTGATGGGTGCGGTGCGGCAGGCGGCGATGTTCACGCAATTGCCGTCGGCCTTTTTCGTCGAGCGGCTGCACCGGCGCAAACCATTCTGGGCCACCATCGCCTCGACCCACCGCGCACTATGGCTCGTCCCCGCGTTTTTGCCGCTGCTCTGGCCCACGGGCGAAGCGCATTGGGTGGTGGTGATCATCGTCGCACTCGGGTTGAGCGATTGCCTCGGTAATGCCAGCACCGCCCCGTGGCTGAGCTGGATGGCAGATCTTCTACCGGCCGGACGCGCCGGGCGATTCTGGGGCGGCCGGCAACGCCTCCTTTCCATCGTGGTCCTCATCGCCGCGCTTTCCTTCGGTTGGATTCTCGACAAAGCCGGCCAGACCCAGGGCAGCCTGCTCGGCTTCACCGTAGTGTTTTCCATCGCGGCGATTTTTGGCCTCGGCGACATCGTCGTTCACTCTGGCGTCATCGAGCCGGCGCCGCTGCGCAGCGCCCCCGGCCAATCGCCGTGGAAACGCCTCCTCGTGCCGTTGCGCAGCCGCGATTTCCGGCGCGTGACCCTCGCCATGGGCGCCTGGATGGCCGCGCTGGCCCTGCCCGGTTACTTCAATGGCACGCCGGGATTTTTCAACGTCGTCTATTTGCACGAAGCCTTTGACGCCACCTACTCCGAAGCCTCGTGGCTCATCCTGGCGTCAGCGCTGGGGGCAGTCATGTGGTCGCACCCCATCGGCCATCGCATCGATCGCTTTGGCGCGCGCGCGGTGGCCATGTTTCTCGTCGCCGTCGGCCCCCTGTTCACGCTCATGTGGTTCTTTGCCTCGCCCACGCGGGTGTCGCTGCCGTTCATCGGCCCGGTGCCGCAGCCGGTCCTGCTCATGAGCGCGGCGTCGTTGATCATCGGCGGCTTTTACGCCGGCATGCAGCTTTGCCAATTGCGCCTCACGCAAGCCCTCACCCCGAATACCGGCCGCACCGTGGCCATGGCCGTGCACTGGTCCACGGCCGGCGTGATCGGCTCCATCGGCGCGCTCACCGGCGGCTGGATCAAGGACCACATGCCCCTGGCCTGGAGCACCTGGAACGTCCCCGGCGGCGCGGCATTTTCCTATTTCCACGTGCTCATCCTCCTGCAAGTGCTCCTCGCCTGGGGCGTGGCCTTGCCGCTGCTCGCCAGCGTGCATGAGGGACGGCGCGCGGAGATCGTGTGACGCCTCGCGATTGATGAAAGCGCGCCGCCCAGTCAGCATCGCGCCGTGAAACCGCTTCTCCCCATCCTCCTCGCGTGCGTCGCGGCGGCGGTGCACGCACAGTCTCCCACGCCCACCGAACGGGTGCGCCTCCAGGTCGATCCACAGACGGTCGTCGCCGCCCTGCCGGACGACTTCATCGGCTTCGGTTACGAAACTTCCGCCCTGGCCCGCGTGGGATTTTTCAGCGCCGGCCATGCGCACCTCATCCAGCTCTACCGCACGCTGGGCCCGCACGGTCTGGTGCGCATCGGCGGCATCATCGGTGATCACACCCACTTCGAGCCGCAGGGAACGCCCGTGCCGCACACCGCGCAAGACACCACCGTGATCAACCGCGCGGTGCTCGCGGACCTCGGCGCATTTTTGCGGGCCACCGGCTGGCAGGCGATGTGGACGCTCAACCTCGGCACCGGCTCGAAGGAGGAAGCGGCCGAAGAGGCGCTCGCCGTGCAAGCGGCGCTGGGCGACCGGCTGCACTCGTTCGAGATCGGCAATGAGGTCGACATGCTCAAGAAATTCGACGGCTACGCCAGCTACCATGCGGCCTATCTCGAGTACAAAGCAGCGGTCCGCGCCGCGCTGCCCGGCGCCGTTTTTTCCGGCCCCGACTCCGCGGCCAATATGGAGTGGTCCCTCAACTTCGCGCGCACGGAAGCCAGGGACATGCGGCTGCTCATCCACCACTACTATCGCGGCGGCGCGAGATCCCCGGAGGCCACCATCGAGACGCTGCTCGGCCCGCACCCGGCATGGGACACAAAATTGCAAAAGCTCCACGACGCGTGCGCCGGGAACGGCATCGCCTTCCGCATCAACGAAGTGAATTCCTTCTTCGGCGGCGGCAAGCCCGGGGTCAGCGACACCTTCGCCTCCGCGCTCTGGTGCCTCGACTACATGTTCCGCGTGGCGTCCTACGGCGGCGCGGGCGTGAACCTGGAAACCGATGTGAACCAGATCGGCTTCGTGAGCCATTACTCGCCGATTTTCCGCGACGAAAGCGGCGACCTCAGCGCCCGCCCCGAGTACTACGGCATGCTCGCCTTCTCGCTCGCCGGCCACGGCAGCCTGGTAAAACTCACGACCAGCGAGCATGCGCTGAATCTCACTGCCTACGCGACGCAGCACCCCTACGGCGCCCTGTGGATCACGATCATCAACAAGGACCTCGCGCTCGCGGCCAACGTGGAGCTCACCCTGCCCGAGGGACGCGCGACCGCCGAAGCCTTCCGCCTCACCGCGCCCTCCGCGCAGAGCAAGAGCGACGTCACCCTCGCCGGGGCGCCCGTCGCCGCCGACGGCACCTGGACCCCGCACGAGCCGGAGAAGATCTCAGTCGTCGGTCGCATCGCGTCGTTCCCTGTGCCCGCGGCCAGCGCGGTCCTCGTGCGACTGCGCTGATGTAAGGCGCGTGTCCCCACGCGCCGGGAGACCCCCTATCGCGGTCATTCTGAGCGGAGTGTAACGGAGTCGAAGAACCCCGTCGCTCTACCAAAGAT
>NZ_JBDUCX010000133.1:0-18164 GCF_040003245.1 Chthoniobacter sp. | reverse complement strand
CCACGCAGACGATGTGCGCGCCTTCCTTGACGAGGCGATGCGCGGTTTCCTTGCCAATGCCGCTGCCGGCGCCGATCACAATGTGAATCTGGCGCGCGAGTTCTTTCTCGGCGGGCATGCGCTGGAGTTTCGCTTCTTCGAGCAGCCAATATTCGATGTCGAACGCCTCCTGCTGCGGCAGCGCGATGTATTCATCGATCGCTTCCGCGCCGCGCATCACTTCCACCGCGCAGTTGTAGAACTCGGCGGTCACGCGCGATTCGCTCTTGTCCTTGCCCCACGCGACCATGCCGAGGCCGGGGATGAGCACCACGGTCGGGTTCGGGTCGCGCATCGCCGGCGAATTGTCGTGTTTGGACTTCTCGTAATACGTCGCGTAGTCCTTGCGATACTGGACGAGGCCTTCGGTGAGGAGTTTCTTCAGCTCCGCGAGGTCGCCGCTGGCCGGATCCCATGCCACGTAGAGCGGCTTGATCTTGGTGCGCAGGAAATGGTCGGGGCAGCTCGTGCCCAGCTCGGCGAGGCGGGGCGCGTCGTGCGAATTGACGAAGCGCAGGATCTTGTCGTCATCCTGCACGGTGCCAATGAAGCGGCGCTGCTGCGAGACCTGCCCGCGCAGCCACGGGATGATCCCGGCGAAAATCTCGTTCCGCTTCGCCTGGGGCAGCGACTGATACTTCTCTCCGCCGAACGCCATCGCGTCGCCGCCCTTGGCTTCGTATTTCAACTCGATGTAAGTGGCCGCTTTCTCGATGAAGTCGAGCGTCAGCGTGTAGCACTCCTTGTCGTCGTCCGCCCAGTCGATGAAGCCGTGCTGGCCCATCATGATCGCGCGGGTGCCGGGGCTCTTCTTCGCGATCTCCTGCATGGCGAGGCCGAGCTCGAAGCCCGGGCGCATCCACGGCACATACTCCATCGTGCCACCGAAGATTTCCTTCGTCAATTCCACGCAACGCTTGCTCGCGGCGATGGAAATGATGGCGTTCGGGTGCATGTGATCGACATGCTTGCCGGGCACGAAGGAGTGCAGCGGCGTGTCGATCGACGAGGCGCGTGGGTTGAGATTGAAAGTGCAATGCGTGTAGGCCGCGACCATGTCGTCCTCGGCCTGCGACTTGAGGCCCTTGTGGCTGTGCTCCCCGTAGCTGCGCTGGAGGCCCACGAGCCGCGACTGGTAGAGCGAGGAGAAGAATTCGCGCCCCGCGGTGCGCAGGTCGCCGCCCGAGCCCTTCACCCACAGCACTTCCACCTGCTCACCAGTCAGCGGGTCCTTTTCCATCAACTTCGAGGAGGTATTGCCGCCGCCCGTGTTGGTGATGCGCTGGTCGGAGCCGAGGATGTTCGAGCGGTAGACGAGACGGCCGACCGGGTCGAGGGACGCGGCCTTGGCGTCGTCCCAGGAATAGTTCACAAAGCGGTAGGAGGACATAAGGGGTGATTCAGTTATGATTGAGAAGTGATTGAATTCTGATTGATTTTCTCAACGGATGCAATAAGAAATTTCATCGTCACCCATGAAACGCCGCCAACGCCAGCGTCAAATTCTCGAACTGCTCCAGGCCGACCCGGAGCTGGCGGTGGACGACGCCTGCGCCCGGCTGGGCGCTTCCGCGGCGACCATCCGTCGCGAGTTCGCACAGCTCGCCACCGAGGGCCGCGTGGAGAAGACGTGGGGCGGCATCCGGCTGAAAGCTTCCCCGCCCGAACCCGCCGGTCCCGCCGCCTTTCACCAGCGCCTCGCCGAGAATGCCGCGGAAAAGCGCGCCATCGCCGAGGCCGCCGCGGCGCTCCTCGAAGATGGCGACGTGGTGATGATCGACGGCGGCACCACCACCTACCAGCTTTGCGAATTCATCGCCCTCAAGCGCATCCGCATCATCACCAATTCGCTGGTCATCGCGCAGGCCGTCGACCGCCTCAAGGGCCGCCAGCGCGGCGCGGAGATCTATCTGACCGGCGGCATCCTCCAGCCCGAGTCGAGCGTCCTCAGCGGCCCGCCCGCCGAAGCCTTCCTCAAGCGCTACCACGCCCGGTGGGCCTTCCTCTCCGCCGCCGGCGTCGATGCGAAAGAAGCCACCAATCACAACGAAGCCGTCCTCGCCAGCGAGCGCCTCATGATCGAACAAAGCGAACGCGTGGCATTGCTCGTCGACCACACCAAACTCGGCCGCCACGCCATGTGCAGCCTCTGCTCTCTCGGCAAAGTCGACCACCTCTTCACCGGCGCCACCGCCGAAGCCCGCAAGTTCGCCCGCGCGCACGACGGGTCCAAACTGCCAATCCATCTGGCCGGTTTTTCCGCCGCGGGACTAGCGCCGCGATAAGAGCAATCTTGGTACTCGAACCGGCGTGGTGTCTCCACGCCACACCCAAACTGGCAATCAAACGCCGCCCCGGCTCGTCTACTCATTGAGCACGTTGCCCTCTTCGCCTTTTATGAACCCCATCCTCCTCTGCTGTTTCGCCGCATGCCTCGCCGTCGCCGCTGTCTCGTGCTCCCGCGAAGCGGCAGCTCAGGAAGGCCCCCACGTGGAAACCGGGAAGGTCGCCTGGGGCCGCGACTTGAAATCCGCGCTGTCCGCCAGCCGGCGTTCCGGCAAACCGGTGTTTGCCCTCTTCCAGGAAGTGCCCGGCTGCATGGGCTGCAAACAATTCGGGCGCAACGTCCTGTCCCACCCCCTCGTCGTCCAGGGCATTGAAACCGAGTTCACCCCGTTGCTCATTCACAACAACAGCCCCGGCCCCGATGCCGAAGTCTTGCAACACTACGGCGAGCCCGCATGGAGCTACCAGGTCGTGCGCTTCCTCGACGCCGAGGGCCGCGACATAATCCCCCGCAAGGACCACGTCTGGGACGCCGCTCCGCTGGCCGAACGAATGATCGCCACCCTGGAAAAAGCCGGCCGCCCCGTGCCCGAGTATCTCAAAACCGTCGCCTCCGGGAGTCCTGCTCCGCCCAAGTAGGCGCCCGCGTGAGCTTGGCGATAACGGCCGGGGATTTACCGCAGAGCGCGCAGAGGGATGAGAGAGGGTCGCAGAGGGAGAAAAGATTCTTCCTCTGCGGCCCTCTGCGTTCTCCGCGCCCTCTGCGGTAAACAAGAGCGGGGGCTGTGGTTTTCGTTGAATGGCCCCAATCACTTCGCCTTGGCCAGATCGAGGATCGCTTGTTCGGCGATCTTGAGATGGCGGGCGCGTGGGGTGGTGCCCCAGCCGTCGTGGCAATCCATGTAGCCGACCCAGAGCTCGCCGGGACTGGCTTCGAGCACGAAAGGATAGGTGGCATTGCCGCGCGCGGCGACGAGCGATGGGCTCCAAGTGCGGCCTTCATCCTCGGACAGCGCGAGGTGCAATTCGCGGCGCTGATTCGTCGACGGATTCCACGCCAGCGCGAGGCGGCCATCGGCGAGGCGAATGACGTGGCCGGGCGAATGGCTGCTATCGATCGTGGTCGGCTTCGCCTCGGACCACGTGAGGCCGCCGTCGGTGGAGAAAGATTCCCAGAAGAATTTGCGCGAGGTGCGGATTAGCATCCACAGCCGGTGGTCCTTCAACTCCAGCACACACGGCTCGAGCGCGCCCTCGTGGTCCCCGGCGCCGCCGATATCCAGCGTGTTGCTCAGCTTCCACGTCTGCCCGCCATCTTGGGAAACGACCGCCCGCGAGGCGAGCCGGCCGGGTTGCGCGACGTAATGGGAGAAGGGCACCACCAAGTGCCCGTCCTGCGATTCCTCCGCGCCATTGGTGGAGCCGGTATAGCCTTCGAAAATCCGCTGCGGCGCGCTCCAGGTCTGACCTTCGTCGCGGCTGCGCACCGTCCAGAGGTCGCTACGTGTCGCCTCGGTGGGATTGCCGGTCTGCCGATCCCAGGCGAAATTTCGGTAGCCGAGGAAGAAGAGATGGATCGTGCCATCGCGCGTGCGCCGCACCGTGGGATGCGCGGCGCGGCCCTCGGGCAGCCGCGTCAGTTCGCGCTCCGCCTCCCAAGTCTTCCCGCCATCGCGGGTGATCCGGCCGGCGAGATAGCATTGGCCGGGTTTCCCCGCGTAGCTCGTCGGCGTGGAATAGACCGACATCACCGCGCCGTCCGCCAGCTTCACCAGCGCCGGCCCGAGCACGGCGGGCGCCGGAGTATCGTGCGTGATATCGGTGGCCAGCGGATTTATTTCGTCGACCGCCCCGCTACGCGTCCACACGGTATGCGGCCGGCGGGCAAAGCGGGCATCCACAGCCGTAAGATGAATGATGAGCTGCTCTGCCACCAGCCGCTGGCCGGCGTCATCGGGATGCATCCCGTCACCGCACAACCAGCCGGGCTTGTGCGCCGGATCGCGATCTGCCTGCTGAAAGGCGGCGTAGATATCCACCAGCCCCACGCCCTCTTCGCGGGCCAGGCCGCGCACCGTCTCGGCATATTCGCGCAGCACCACATTCATTCCATCTGCGTCGTCGGGCAGATACGGAGCCTGCGCGTAGAGCTTGCGCAGCGTCGGCGTCCAAGAGAGCGAATTCGAAGTCATCAGCACTACGCGCGTCCCGCGTTCCTCCAGCGTCCGAATCATCCCTGAGAGGTTCGCGCGATATTCCGTCAGCGCCACGCGCGGCGTCGTCGCCGCCGGATTCTTCCACACATCCACCGCCGCATCATTGATCCCAAACTGCAGGATCACGACATCCGGCTTCTGCGCCAGCACATCCTTCTCAAAACGCGCCTTCGCCATCGCCGTGGTATTCCCGCCCACACCGGCATTGAGTACCCGCACCTCCGCCCCATCAAAGGCCAGCTCGTTCGCCAGCAAAGTGGCATACATCACCGTCTTCCCGCGCGCCGCCGTGGTGGAATCGCCGAAAGCCACGATCGTTACCGGCCCCGCCCACGCTACCGACCCTGCGAGCAAAGCCAAAAGGAACACGCCAACAGCGAGAAAATGTTTCATAAGGGGGAAGGCGAATGAAGCCGGAATCGCCGGCCTCGCCCATCCAGAAGAACCCCGCGGTTCCGCTTCTGTTTGATGTCCTCATTTGAATTGCTCCACAAGGCACCGGGTGCGAGATACGTCACCGTGAAGGGTGTTTTTCCAGTCGAGTCCTCAGTCACTACCGTGCGCGTGTGGCTGTTCAGCCAAGCGAGGAAATGAAACCGCGCCACCTCATCCCGGCCCTATTCCTGTTCCTGCTGTTCGCCTATCCGCTTTCAATTGGCCCGGCGGCGAGGTGGTATTACAACACCTATCCGCACGGCGACCCAAACCCTCACTGGACAGAGGTTTTATATGCGCCGCTGAACTGGGCTGACAACCATTCCAATACAGCCCGCACCGCCATGACTTGGTATATCCGACTGTGGGTTCCGGACTATGATCTGTGGAACAATCCAAATTAGGGCACTACCCTTTCCGGGGGTGGTTTGACAGCGACGCATTTTGGTGACAACATGCTGTGACCTTTGGGGTTTGGCCTTTAGCTGGGGCGAGTTGGGGAGCGGTAACGGAAGAGAAGGGGGGTGAGAATTTTCATGAGACGAGACGATGTGATACGACACTGATCATTTTGCGACAGGCTTTTCCGCCGGGCTTTCCGGCGAAGGTGATCTCGCGCCGTCGTGCCGGGTCGCTTTGCCAAGCGTCCGGCTCTTAATTACTCTGGGTTTCGGCTACATCCGACTAGTTCCGACCGATACAGTTACGGTCGCTTTCCCCACCTCGCGCCCGGATGCGACGGTCTCCGGCACCCTTTCGCTAGTTTCGTCTGTTTCGTGGTTCGATCCGACTCCTCCTCAACCCCGGTTTACTCTGGAGTTCCGACTGGTTCCGGCCAGTTCTGGCTGGGATTTGCCCGATGCGAAATCAAGGCTGCGCAAGAGGCGAATCAAGGCGGATCAAGGTGGAAAATTCTTCGGGCGGGAACAAGGGCGGGGAAGAGGAAGAGATGGATTCCTCAGCCTCGGAAACGCCATCCACCGCACTGCCAGTCCAGGGTAATCGGGGCTGATCGTGCCTAATCGTGCCGGAAATTTTTGCGAGGCGGAACATCCAAGACCCAATGGCGCAAACGCTCCGCAGTGTGTCTTCATTGGGTGTTGGGCGTTCGATGTTGGATGTTGGATGTTCTGCCCCCCGGACGTTCTCCCTTACGAAACGCTTGCCCGCGGATTATCCCGAAGCTCACCTTATTCCCATGAACCTCCCCCGCTCTTCCCGTCGTTCGTTTCTCAAGGCCACTCTCGCCGCCGGCGTTGCGCCGTTGATCCTGCCTTCGCATATCTGGTCGGCGGAGACGAAGCCGAACTCGCGTCTGACCATGGGCTTCATCGGCATCGGCAAACAAATGCACGGGCTGATGGCCGGCTTTCTCGGCAAGCAGGAAGTGCAGGGAGTGGCGGTGTGCGACGTGGATACGAACCGGCGTGCGGAGGGCAAGAAGCTCGTCGAGGAGCATTACGCGAAGACGGTGGGCAGCGATTTCAAGGGTTGCGACGTCTACTCCGATTTCCGCGAACTGCTCGCGCGCAAAGACATCGATGCCGTGGTCATTGCCACGCCGGACCACTGGCACGCGATCATCGCCATCGCGGCGACGGCCGCGGGCAAGGACATCTATTGCGAGAAGCCGCTCACCGAGACGCTCCACGAGGCGCGCGCGCTGGTCGACTCCGTGCGCCAGCACGACCGTGTCTTCCAGACCGGGTCGATGCAACGCTCCATGCGCGAGTTTCGCGTCGCCTGCGAACTCGCGCGCAATGGCGTGATCGGCAAAATCTCGCGGGTGGAAGCGGGCTTCGGCGCGCCGGGCAAGCCGTGCGATCTGCCGGAACAGCCTGCGGAACCGGGGCTCGACTGGGACATGTGGCTGGGGCCGGCGCCGCTGCGCGCCTATAACGAGGTCCTCAGCCCGCGCGGCGTGCATACTCATTTCCCGATGTGGCGGCTCTATCGCGAATACGGCGGCGGCTTCGTCACCGACTGGGGCGCGCATCATCTCGACATCACGCAGTGGGGGCTCGGCGCCGATGAGAGCGGTCCCATCGAGATCATCCCGCCGAGCGACTGGCAGACCGCCGAGGCCGGCGGCAAGCTGCGTTATGCGGGCGACGTGGAAGTGACACACATCAAGGAAAACGGCGTCACCTTCTTCGGCAGCGACGGCGAGATTTACGTGAATCGCGGCAAATTCCGCCTCACGCTGAAAGGCACGGACAAGGCGAAGTTCGTGGCCAAGGAAGATCATCCGGCGCTCAACGAGCAACTCGATGCGGTCGAGAAAGAATTCCTCGCCGAGGCGAAGGTGAAACTCTACGCCAGCGCGGACCACAAGCAGGATTTCCTGGACGCGATCAAGAAGCGCAGCCGTCCGATCTGCGATGTCGAGATCGGCGCGCGCAGTGTCACCGCCTGCCACTTGCTCAACCTCGGCTACTACCACGGGCAGAAGATCCAGTGGGATCCGGCGAAGAACAATTTTGCGGGCGGCACCGGCGATGCCGCGTGGCTCACGCGCGAGTATCGCGGGCAGTGGAAAGTGTAGGCATTGCCGATTTGCGATTGCCGATTGTCGATTTGTTCCGCTGCGAAAAGTTGAATGTCGATGAGTAAGACTTTGAAAGTTGCCGGGATTAACTTCGACCATATGCACATGGGCGATTTGCTCCGGCGTGTGCACGAGCATCCGCAGGCGGAGATCGTCGGTGTCTGCGACGAAAAGGCCGAGCGCATGCAGAATGCGATCAGTGCCTTCGCCTTGCCGCCGGAGCGCGTCTTTACGGACTATCGGGCCTGCCTCGAAAAGACGCGGCCGGACCTGGTGATCCTGTGCCCGGCCACGGCGGAGCACGGCTTGTGGACGCGGCGCGTGGCGGAGTTCGATGTGAACATCGTGGTGGAAAAGCCTTTCGCCGCCTCGCTCGCCGAGGCCGATGAGATGATCGCGGCGCAGCGCGCGACGGGGAAATTGCTGGCGATCAATTGGCCGACCCGCTGGTCAGCTTGTTACATCACGACGAAACGGCTGATCGATGAAGGCGTGATCGGTGACGTGCTTAACGTGCATCACTACGGCGGAAATCGCGGGCCGCTCTATCACCGGGCCGACAAGGTCGCGTATGAGCCGACCGCCGAGGAAAAGCGCGCGAGCTGGTTTTACAACAAGGACAAAGGTGGTGGATCGCTGCTCGACTACGCGGGCTATGGCGCGACGCTGGGGACGTGGTTTCAAAGCGGTCGCGCGCCGCTCGAGGTGACCTGCACGATGGATGTCCCCGAGGGATTGGAAGTTGACGAACACAGCGTCACCGTCTGCCGCTATGCGCATGGCCTTTCCACCATCCAGACGCGCTGGGGCACCTTCAGCGATCCGTGGATTCTCCAGCCGCAGCCGAAGTGCGGCTTTGTGATTTGCGGCACGCGGGGGACGATCTCGGCCTACGACTACGCGACGCATCTGCGGCTGCAATCCGTGGAGCGCCCGGAAGGGTTCGAGGTGCCGGTCGATGCCGTGCGCGCCCCTTTTCAGGATCCGATTCAGTATCTGCTCTCCGTCCTGGAGGGCGGGGAACTGGAGCGCGGCCCGCTGCATCCCGAGATCGCCCGTATCGGGCAACAGATCGTGGACAGCGCCGCGTTGAGCGCGCGCGAAAAGCGCACCGTGCCGCTATTGCGGAGCTAGACCGGGCCGGAATTGCTTCATCGACCCGCTTACCGGATCGATTTGGATGGTGAAGAAATTGGGCGGCGGCGTGTTGCCGGTCGTCGGGTCGTTCATGTTGAGCAAGGTGATGAACCATGCCCCATTGGGATCGCTGTTGGACCTGGCGGGCAGGTTGGTCGAGCCATCCGGCATGAAGCGGAACCAAACGAAATCGTAATTGCGCGAAATATTCCGGGGCAATTCTGGATCCTTCGTGCCGGCCGTGCTTTGGGAAGGCGTGGTCGGAAACGAGCCTGCGTCATTGATCACCGTGGAGAGCCGGCTCTTGTTCAAGACCACCGCCTGCGGGAGCAGTTGTGGTTTATCGATGGGAAGCCGCACAAAATCGCCCGTGCTTTGGTCCACGGTGTCCAGCGTTTCCAGGATCTGAATTGCGCGATAGGCCCCATTGGACGGCGTCGAAACACCGTTGAGCACTTCACCGGGAACTTCCGGGTCGGCAAAACGAATCAGGCGCACTTCGACCGGATGATTCTTCGAGAGCGCGTACTGCCGGGCGAGATTGAGTTGATCGGCGAGGACTTGGGAACCTTGGGCTATTTGCGAGCCGCGGAGAATGGTCGGCATGGCTGGAACCACGAAGGCCGCAATGATGCCGATGATAAAAATCACGACCATCAATTCAATGAGGGAAAAAGCACGGATTCTGGAGGAGGAAGTATTCATCGGGTGGGAGGCCAGGATTGGCAATGTAATGACAATGATACCTATTTGGCTTGTCGCCGCCGCTGTCAAGTTTTCGATTCGGGAAGCCACCGATGCATTTCCGCCTCGACAGGCGCCAGCGACCCGGTGTGCATGTGGAATCGATGAAATCCACGGAAATACTCCCGCTTTCTGTGTTGAAGCAGCGTGCCGTGGCGGGCCGGCTCGAGGCGGCCGCCCACGGCCAGGTCGAATCTCTGGTTAGAAAAGAGACTCGCGACGGCAAACCCTTCTGGGAACTGGTGCTGGCGGATGCTGAAGCGAAGATCACCCTGCGGGCCTGGAGCGATGCGCCGGCCTATGCCCTGTGCGAGGAATTGTCGGTGGGCGTATTCCTCGAGGTCACGGGAGAATTTGTCCACAACGGGGGCTTCGGGCTGGATGCGAAACGCTGGGCCGCTCGCGAATTGACTGCGGAAGAACGCGACACGCTCCTCGCCGGCTCGCCGGAATTGCGGGAAAAGCAGGCGGCGGACTACGGGTTCATCGAACAGGCGACGATCGCCGTTTCCGATCCCCGCTTGCGCGAATTGGCCGCCCTGTTTCTGGGAGAATATGGCGCCCGCTTTCGCCGCGCGGCGGCCGCCCGGGGCAATCACCACGCCCGCCGTGGGGGACTGGTCGAGCATGTGGCGCAGATGATGCGCAGCGCGCTGGCCATCGCTGGCGCGTATCCGGCTTTGAATCGCGATCTGCTCACCGCCGGGGTGCTGTTTCACGATGCCGGCAAATTGTGGGAGAATTCCTTGCCCGCGGATGGCTTTGTCATGCCCTTCGACGAGCGCGGCGAAATGCTCGGGCACATCACGATCGGGATCGAACTGGTGAATGCGCTCTGGCGCAAAGTGCTCGCCACCGAGGCGGCCGCAACTTGGGGCACGCTCCGGCCGGCCAGCGAAGATGTGCGGTTGCATTTGCTCCATCTGCTCGCCGCCCACCATGGCGAGTTGCAATTCGGCTCACCGGTGGTGCCGAAGACCCCGGAAGCCTGGGCCTTGCACTACGTCGACAATCTCGATGCCAAGATGGAGATGATGACCGCCGCCTATGCGACCTCGCGCTCGCTGGCCCCTCGCATTCAGGAGCGCGTCTGGCCGCTGCCGGGCAATCTCGTCACACCGCTGGAGAAGTTTACGCCGCCGGATTCCACCCCACCCGAGTCGGCATCTTAGTCAGCGCAGGGCCTGGATTGCGGCCAGCGTCTGGCGCACGTTTTCGGCGATGGTGTATTGGGTGCTGAGGATTTCGAGGCGGAGCTTCGCGACGGCCCGGCGATCGGGATCGCTCCAGGCCTTGATCGCACTGGCCAGCGCGGGAATGTCGTTCGGCTGGTCCACGATTTCTCCTTCCACCCCGGATTCGATGATCTCCGAGAATCCGTTTTGTGCCGTGGTGATCACCGGCAGGCCCGCGGCCAGCGCCTCGAGACAGGCATTGGAAAAAGGGTCGTAAATGGTCGGCAAAATGAACGCGTCGGCCGCGGCGAGCAGTGGCGGCATGTCCTTCACGGGTCCGAGAAAACGGGCTTGCCCGCACTTTGGCAGCGTGTGCGGGTTGCCGCGCCCGGCGATGAGCAAGACGGCGCGATCGACTTTCGCCAGGTTCACGGCTTCGATCGCGAAACGCAGGCCCTTTCGCGACCAGCCGGAGCCAGCGAAGAGGATGGCGTAGTCGTCCTCCTTGAGTCCCAAGGAGACCCGGGTTTGGGCGCGCGCGTCCGGCGCGACGTCGAAGGGCGGCACACCGTTGTGCACCACCCGGATCTTCGCCTCCGGATATTGGAAATGCTGCACGATCTCCTCGCGCACCAGCGCCGAATTGGCCACGACCCCCCGGGCGCCCCGTGGGCCGAACAGCTCCTTTTCCAAGGCCAGAATCTCCCGGTGCTTTCCATTGAAACGCCGGAACCAGCCTTTCCACGCCGGCTCGAACCTGGCGCGGCGTTCCAGCCAGGCGGCATGCACGCCATCTCCGGCGCGATAGGCGTCGCACGTGCGGATGCGTTCCAGGCTGAAGAGGAAATCGCAGTGGTCGCGTGGGCGCAGGACCACCATCGCGTCGGCAAAGCTGCGCGGGGAAGTGCTGGCCAGCGGCACGAGCTCGAACGGCCACTCCTCCTGCGGCCAGCGCTCGCTGAAGAGGACGATCGTGTGCCCCGCCGCGACCGCTGCGTCGGCAAAGCGGCGCAAGTATGCCTCCGCACCACCGGTGCGGGAATAGCCGCGGCGGACGAGACCGATCTTCATTTAGGAATTAACATTTGGCATTTAGCATTCGCAAAGCGTACCCGCCTGCGGCACTCAGTCGCGCAGCGTCACGACAGAACTAAATGCCAAATGCCTCAATGCTAAATCCTAAATTGCGGTGAGAATCCTCGCGCTCCAGCTCAAGCGCATCGGCGATCTCGTGCTCACCACGCCGGCCCTGCGGGCCCTCCACCAGGCGTGGCCGGACGCGCACATCGCGCTCGGCGTCATGGATGGCACCGCGCCCCTGCTGGCCGCGATTCCGTTTGTCCAGAGCGGGATCGTTTTTGGCCGTGGGCGCGGTTGGACACCCTGGCAGCAGGTGCTCACCGGCGGCTGGGACGCGTGTTTCGATTTCACCGGCAATGACCGCTCGGCCCTGGCGACGGTCCTGTCGCGGGCGCGAAAGTGCGTGGGCTTCGAATGGGTGCGGCGTAACCGGCTGCGTTCGCTCGCTTACAATGCATGGAGTCCGTCGAAAGTGCGCGACGTACACACGGCGCGGCACTACCTCGATCTGGTGGCCGCGGTGGCGCCAGCCGGAGCAGGGGATCTGCTGCCCGAGCTTTCGCTGCCCGAGGCCAGCAGCCCCGCGCCGAAACCAGCGCCCTACGCGCTGCTCCACCCCGGCACGGCGCGCCCGGAAAAATACTGGCTGCCGGAGCGCTGGGCGGAAGTAGCGGCACACCTGCAGACCGTGCACCACCTCCCCACGATCTTCACCTGCGGTCCCGACGATTTCGAGCGCGCCCACCTCGCCGCCATCGCGAGCGCGGAGGGTTCGGAAAAATCGGAAGTGCGCCATCCTCCGGACTTGATGTCCCTCGCGACCCTCGTCGCCGGAGCCCGCATCGTCATCAGTTGCGATACCGGTGTCGTCCACTTGGCTTCCGCCTTCCGCATCCCGCAGATCGCCCTATTCGGCCCGACCAATCCCTTCCATTGGCGCCCCATGCACGCCCGCGCGGTCGTCTTTTCCGCTGCCCAGCCCGAAGCGCCGCTCACGAAATTCGAGCCTCGCCTGAAAGGCGCCCCCATGGAGCATCTCTCGACCGGAGCGGTCATTCGTGCTACCGATTCCCTCCTCGCGCTCCCGCGTCCCACCTGAATGTCATCTAAAAAGATCTCCCGCAAAGACATAGCCAAGATGTCGCTGCGCGAATTCCTGCGCGTGAGCCGGGAGCCGTACATGCGGCTGGCCAGCTACCTCAAGCCGTACAAAGGGCGTTTCCTGATGGGGGTGCTTTTTGGAGCCCTCTTCGGCGTGGCCAACGGCGCGTTGATCCTGCTCATCCGCCAGGTCGTGCCGCTCATCTTCCCTGATGGTGGCGAGCACACGCTGAAAATGCCGGCCTGGATGCCGGTCCATCTTCCGCCGATCCAGGCGGGCCACGCCACCCTCGAGCAGGTCGTGCTCCTCTGCGCCAGCATCCCGTTGCTCATGGCCGTGCGCGGCATCTTCTCCTACCTGAACGCCTACTGCCTCCTGTGGGTCAGCCAGCGGGTGCTGGACGATATCCGGCAAAATCTTTTCCGGCACATCATGGCGCAATCGCTGGAGTTCTTTAATCGGGCCAAGGCCGGCGAACTCGTGCAGACCGTCTTCAACCAGACGCGCGTCGCCCAGCAGGCGCTCACCCAGATCGCGGGCGACATCGTCAAGCAGCCCATCGCCATCATTTCCGCGCTCGTCGCCCTCTTGAGCACGGACGCGCGCTTCACGCTGCTCTCGCTCACGGTATTTCCGCTGTGCCTGTTGCCCGTGTTGGTGATCAGCAAAAAAGTGCGCAAAGCAGGGGCGCGCGAAGAAGACGAGGCCGGGCAACTCATGGTCATCATGCAGGAGGCTTTCGCGGGAGTGCGGGTGGTCAAGACCCACGCCCGGGAAGATTACGAGGCCGAGCGCTTCAATGCCGCCAATCTCCAGATGCTGAAATTCGCGATGCGCTGGCGCAAGGCGCAGGAAATGGTCACCCCGGCGGTGGAAACCGTCGCCTCGCTCGGCATTGTCGCCGCATTGATCTACGCGTGGCATTACAAGCTGGGTGTGGGCAAGTTTTTCGCCCTGCAAGCCGGGCTCATGTTGCTCTACGACCCGGCGAAGACCCTGGGCCGGATCAATATCCTCATGCAGAAATGCCTCGCGGCGACGACGAAGGTGTTCGTCCTCATCGACCGTCCCCCGGCGATCAACGATGCCCCCGGCGCGACGCAACTGACCGTCGACCGCGGCGAAATCCGTTTCGACGGCGTGACCTTCACGTACAATGGCAAGGAAGCACCGGCCGTGCAGGAGATCACCATTGCCGTGCGGCCCGGCACGACTTGCGCGCTGGTCGGCGCCACGGGGGCCGGCAAGAGCACCCTTTTCTGGCTACTGCAACGTTTGTACGAGATCGATGCGGGGCACGTCTCCATCGACGGGCAGGACATCAGTCGCGTCACGCAAGCCTCCTTGCGCGAGCACATCGCCATGGTCAACCAGGACACATTCCTGTTTCACGACACCATCGCGGCGAATATCCGCTACGGCCGGCTCGACGCGACGCAGGCGGAGATTGAAACCGCCGCCCGCCAGGCCCACGCGCATGATTTCATTCTCGCGCAGCCGAACGGTTACGACACCGTCATCGGCGACAAGGGTTGCATGCTCTCCGGGGGCCAACAGCAGCGGCTCTGCATCGCCCGGGCGTTCTTGAAAGACGCGCCCATCCTGTTGCTCGATGAAGCGACCAGCGCTCTCGATTCCGAGACGGAGAAATACATCCAGGAAGATCTCGAGAAACTCGCCAAGGGCCGCACCGTACTGGCTATCGCGCACCGCCTCTCGACCATCCAGCGCGCCGATCAGATCGTGGTCCTCGAAAATGGCGCGATCAAGGAAGTGGGCACGCACGCCGAGCTCTTCGCCAAGAGCGGCTATTACCGCCGGCTCTACGACCTGCAATTCAACCGCCATCACGGCGGTGATGTCCCACTGGCGGAATTGACCGAAACGATTTAAAAGTAATCCCCCGTGAAAGCTGCCGCCCTCCTTTTAGTTCATTTCGTTCTCGCCGTGCCGTTGGTTTCCGCCCAGGAAACGTACGGCACGATCAAGGTCACGACCAAGGTCCTCGAGGGCGGATTCAGGAGCACCACGATCACCGATCCGGAAAAGCACACTGCCGAGGAGAAGATCACTTATGGCGATACCAAAGATGCCGTAGGCAGGACCATCCCCGGCAAGCTGTTCAAAAAGACCGTCTATCTGCTTGGCGATAACGACATTTCGATCGGCGCCCTGTTTTACGACAACAAGGACAAATTGATCTACAAAGCGAGCTACACGCGGGACGGCGCCGGTCACGTCGCCGAGGCTTCCTTCAGCGGTCCCGATGATCGCTATCTCGGCAAGCGCGTCTTCGTCTATGCTGGCGGGAAGGGTGACACAGCCACGCAGGTCATCGACTACGACGCGAATGGCCAGCTTATCGCCCAGGCCCAGCCGGTCGGGCCGAAGTCCGCGAAAAAGCGCAAGTGAGTTTTTCCAGCCGCACCGCCCGCGGCTGACGATTCGACATTCCACGACCATGAACGACCCCATTCACGCCCAGTCTCTCACCCCTCTTGATTTCGATATTTCCAAGGAGCCCGTCCCCACCGATCCGGGGGCGAACCCCTTCCGTCTCGTCGTCGATCCCGTCATGCGCGTGCGGCTGCGCCGGGCACTCTTCGAGCTCATCGAAAGCCACGACCAGGAGCTATCACGCTACGTCGGCGAGGGCAGCCTCGCGCTCGACAGCTACAAGGAATACATCGAGCTTTTCGCCCACAGCTTGAAGCAGACGATGAGCAGCCGCGAAGGCGTGGCCTACTTGTTGCAAGCCTGCGGTTTCGAGATCAACAAAGACGATATCAACCTCACGCCCGAGACGCGCTGGAAAGTGCAGCGCTAGCGCTCCGCGCGGCGATCGTTCCCGGCCAGTGCGGCAACATCGCGGCCTTCTCGCTCTTTCCGATCGCCGGGATCGACCACTTTCCGCCCTGCATCGCCCGATGCACTGCGTAGAGCACGGCGAGCACGCACAATCCCAGCACCAGCCCGCGCAGGATCGCACGCACTGGTGAATCGGACCGCCGGGACAGTTTCGCGGTGGGAGACTTGCGCGTGGCATTTGCGCCCGCCGCAGTCTGCCCTTGGCCGTAGTGCAACCGGCCCCGCCAGGCCTTGTTCACGAGTTGCGGAAATTTCTCCGCCATCGCGGGGAAAAAGTAGCGTTCGGTGGCCTCGGCTTCGTGGGCGTCCCAGCGCGGAAACTTCACGTCGAGAAAAGCCACGAGCACCTGGCAGTGCGCCTTCGTCACGCCGGTGAAATAGTCCGAGCCCGCCGTCTGGCAAAGATCGAAAAAGAATTGCGCCCGGTTCTCCTTCTTCGCCTGCGCTTCCGCCGCGAAAAGATCGGGATGCAGGTGCAGTCGGTCCACCTTCCACATCGCCAGTCGCTTGACGCTCTTGGGATCCTCCGTCGCCTTCGCGATGAGCTTCTCCGCATCTCCCTCCAGGAGGCCCGCGGGAACCACGATGCCAAAATAGCTCAGGAAGGCGATTTGCGCCGCGGTGGCGGGTTCGGTGCTGCTGACTGGGGGTTCGACGACCGCTGGTTCCATGGTCGGCGGTTCGACGGAGGCGGAAGACGCGGTATCGAGGACCATGCTCAGCGGCTCCCAAGTGGAAGAGCCCTTCCGGCAAGCCAGGTCCTCCTCCTCGACATCACCCTGCTCGATCAGGACCCGCACGGCTTCCTCGCCAAACGGGCCGATCTTCTGGCCATCGCGCATGATGTAGATGTTCATTATGAAAGGGACTACGCAGGAGGGGGCTGTTCTCTTAAACCTAATCTGTCTCTTACACTTAATCCCTCCGCAAACCGCCGGGAAAGATCAAGATCAGGATCAAAGAGCCAGATCGATAGTCCCTTCCCCTTAAATCGTTTCCGTAAAGAATCTATAAAAACGCCACAAAATTCCCTAAGGCCACGCTGTACAGGGGGTCTTCCCTTGCGAGCGCACGCAGGCTGGGCTCGTTGATTGCCGGAATGGATAAATTCCACCCGGGTATTAGCGGGTTTGATTTCAGCCGCTGGTACCGTAAGGTGCTGGCCGCGAAGCGTCCCCCGCCAAATCCCAACTAAACAGAACACTATGAGCGATATCAAACCCGTGACCTGGTTCGAAGATCCGGCCCACTTCCGTAAAACATCCCGCCGCGAATTCCTGTTCGCTGGTCTCGTTGGTGGCCTCGGCCTCACCTTGGGCGACTACTTCAAGCTTCGCGCTGAGGAAGCGGCTCTCGCTGATGGTCTTACGCCGCAAGCTGAATCACTGATCCACATTTACCTGCCCGGGGGCGCCGCCCACCAGGAAACTTGGGATCCCAAGCCTTTCGCCCCGATCGAGTATCGTGGCCCGTTGTCCACGGTCGACACCAAGATCCCGGGCGTTAAATTCTCCCAGTATCTGCAAAACACCGCGAAGATCGCCGACAAGATCACCGTCGTCCGCTCCATGACCCATGGTGAAGCGGCCCACGAGCGCGGCACGCACAATATGTTCACCGGCTACCGCCCGTCCCCGGCGATCCAGTTCCCGTCGATGGGTTCGGTCGTCTCGCACGAGCTCGGTTCCCGCAACAATCTGCCTCCTTACGTCTGCATCCCGAACGTGCCGAACGAATTCGCCGGCACCGGCTACCTGCCCACCAGCTTTGGGCCGTTTAGCCTCGGTGGCGATCCCGCCAGTCGCGGCTTCAAGGTGCGCGACCTGAGCATGCACGACGGCATCACCGCCGAGCGTTTCGATCAGCGCCGCAGCATCCTCTCCACGGTCGATGAGCATTTCGGCAAGCTGGAGAAGAGCGATGCGCTCTCCGCGATGGATACCTTCTATCAATCCGCCTACGCGCTCGTCTCGTCGGCTTCCGCCCGCGAGGCGTTCAATCTCTCCGCTGAACCGGAGAAGATTCGCGCCGAGTACGGCCAGAACGACGCCGGCCAGCGCATGCTCATGGCCCGCCGCCTCGTCGAGTCCGGCGTCCGCTTCGTCTCCCTCACCTTCGGTGGCTGGGACATGCACCAGAACATCGCCAAGAACATGGAGCGCCAGCTCCCGAACTTCGACCAGGCTTACGCCGCGCTCATCAGCGATCTCGATCGCCGGGGCATGCTCGACAAGACCATCGTCATGGTCTCGTCCGAGTTCGGCCGCTCGCCCAAGATCAACAAGGATGCCGGTCGCGATCACTGGCCGCGCGTCTTCTCCGTCGCCTTCGCCGGCGGTGGTTTCAAGCGGGGCTATATCCATGGGGCGTCCGATCCGACAGGCGGGGAGCCGGAATCCGATCCGCTTACCGTTGAGAACATGGCCGCGACGGTCTTCCATCAACTTGGCATCGACGGCGAGAAGAAGCTGATGTCGCCCGGCGGACGTCCACAGGCCATCGTCAAGGACGGGCAAGTCGTCACTGAACTCCTG
>NZ_JBDUCX010000346.1:0-5394 GCF_040003245.1 Chthoniobacter sp. | reverse complement strand
TCGCATTCATCGCATCGGCACTGACTGCCGAGCCGCGCGACATCTCGCCGGAGCTCGAAGCCGTTCGCGCGAAATACAAGTTACCCGCGTGTGCTTCCGCGGTAATCGAAGACGGCCAGATTACCGCCATCGGCGCGACTGGCCTCCGGCGCGTGGATCGCGATGTGCGCGTGACCACCGCCGACCTCTGGCACATCGGCTCCTGCACCAAGAGCATGACGGCGACTCTCATCGGCGTACTTGTGGATGCGGGACAGTTGCGCTGGGACACGCCCGTTTCCGACATCTTCCCCGGTGTGCCGTGCCATCCCGGCTGGCGCAAGGTCACCGTCTGGCACCTTGTCACCCAACGCAGCGGGATCGGGTCGATCTCGCGCGACGAGTGGCGGTCGCTGGATGCCGCCGGTGGTTCGCCTCGCGAACAACGCGCGAACTTTGCCCGCCTGCTTCTCGCCCATGCACCCTTGGAACCGCCGGGAAAATTTACCTACAGCAACATCGGTTACGGCCTGCTCGGCGCGATCATCGAGCGCGCCTCCGGTAAGAGTTTCGAGGACTTCCTGCGAACCCGTATTTTCGTCCCGCTCGGGCTCAAGACCGCGGATTTCGGCGCGCCCGCCACGCCGGGCCAACTTGACCAGCCATGGGGCCACCGGCGCAGCGGCGATCGCCTTACGCCCGTCGAGCCCACGCCGGAAAATCAGTTCCCGCCCGCGCTCGCGCCTGCCGCTTGCGTGCATATGTCACTCACGGATTTCGCCCGCTACGTCGCGTGGATCTCGACCGGCCAGCCTCGTATCGTGAAGCCGGAGACCTTCGCACAATTGCAAACCCCGCCCGAAGGCAGCAGCTACGCGGGCGGCCTCTGGAAGACCGAACTCCCCGGCATCGGCGGCGCAGCGGTCTGCCACACCGGCCACCTCGGCGGTTTCTTTGCCGTCTTCTACGCGAGCGCCCATGGCGCGTGCGTGGCCGTTTTCAACACCGAAGGCGGCGGCTGGGAATGGCTCGGTGACGTCATCGCCGCCACCGCCCTGAAAGCCGCCCGGTAGCGGTGGCTTGGACGGAGAAAGGCCCGCTACTTCGGTGCGAAAAAGCGGTGAAATCGCCCGTCAATTTCGGCTTTTGCTGACCCCCGCCGATGCTACCGTGGGCCACCCGTTAGGCATGGGCACACGACCGGATTTCTCACCATAGTCCAACGAATGAAAACACTGCTCGCCATCTCCTTCGTCATTGCCCTGCCGGGCCTTCGTCTCCTCGGCGAAGAGCCGGCCGCTCAACCCGGCCAGCAAATCACGTTTTTCCAGCGGATGTTCGGACCGAATGCCGCGGCGCAGCCGGCCGCGCTCAACAATCCACCCGCCCAGCCGAAAAACGTCTCCCTCATTGGATGGCCGCTCTTTCCGGCCGGTCAGTTGCCGGCCGGCCAGGCGGTGAACGATTTGGCTGCCGCCCGGCTTCCGGTGGGCAACTACGCCAATCAGACCCTGTATCTCGTCGGTGACTTTAGGGTGACCGCCTCAGCCGACCGCCGCGCCGTATTGCGCTCCATGCACGATAATCTCCGCATCATCGCCGAGTACACGCCGTGGAATCCCGCCCCGGCAGACAAAGCGCCGCTCACTCTCGACGAATCTCGTGGATTGCTGATTCGCCGCATCGAGCGGAACGCGGACGGCTTCCTGACGTTTTTCGTCCGGGACATCGTCCAACCCTGATCGGTACCTCGCGACACACTCCCACAATGATTACCGCCTCAAAACTCGCCGGATTTTTCGCCGCCCATGCCATCTGGTCTGTGTCCGATGGAGACACTCTCGTCCCGATGCTGGTCTACACCACGGAAAGCGATGAGCGGAAGATGGAGCGTCTGGTGATCCAGGATGATCTCGGCGCCTCGGTCGCCTACGGCAAGCGCAAGCTCGAAGCCAACGAGATGGATGCGAATGACGCGGCGCTCCTTTACGATGGCCGTATCCCTCTCGGAGCGGAAAAGGCCGACGCAATCATTATCGAAATGCGCGCCTCCTTTTCTCCCGGCTCCGAAGCCATTCTCGCCATCCCCTACACTCCCAAAGCCTCGGGTGCCTTCAAAGTGCACAAGCCCAAGCTCCTCGAGTGGACGGAATGCGAGGACTTCGATGTGAACACCGCCTTGCAGAGCTTCTTCGCCGGGGTCGACGAGCACGAGAAGGGCCGGAAAATCTGGGCGGACTGTCTTGATGAGTCGAAATAACGGCGAGCTTTCTTCCACGACTTGAGCACGACAGGAATCATCGACCTCCCTTGCCAGCAATCGGTAGCGGCGACCGCTGACCGGCTCGAATCCCTGCTGCGCGCCAAAGGCCTGAAAATCTTCGCGCGCATCGACCAGGCCGCGGAAGCCGCCGCTGCTGGACTCGCCATGCGCCCCACGGTGCTCGTGATTTTCGGCGACCCGAAAGCGGGTACCCCGCTGATGAACGCGCATCCTTCCATCGCCATCGATCTGCCGCTCAAGGCGCTGATCTGGGAATCCGCGGAGGGCCAGGTCTGGCTCAGCTACAACAGCCCCGAATTTCTGCAACAACGCCACGGCCTCGACACGCCGCCCTTCGCCGCGCTGGGTGGTCTCCTGCAAGCCGCAACGCAGCGTCCTATCTGAGAAAACCTCATCCGTAGCTCCATCGCCATGGAAGGCGCCTTGCTCGTGGAAAGGCCCTCTGGTAAGGTGCCCGACATGACTACCGTTGCCATCTCGCTCAACGACGAGGATCAGCATTTTCTCAAGGAGGTCGTAAAGTCCGGCCGCTACGGCTCGGAAAGCGAAGTGGTAGCCGAAGCGCTGGCGGAGTTTCGCGTGCGTGAAGCGATTCGTGTCGCCAAGCTCGATGAACTGCGGGCCAAAGTACGGGTTGGTATCGAGCAGGCCGACCGTGGGGAATTCGTCGAATTCACCGCGCAAGACGTGAAGGCCGAGGGCCGGCAGCGTCTGGCTGCGCAGTAGATCGAAAGGTGGCTATGCCGCGCATCCTTCGCACCCGCGCCTCGCGGAGCGACTACGAGGAAATCTGGAGCTATATCGCCGTGCGTGACCTTGCCGCGGCAGATCGGCTTGTTGACCAGTTCGATGCGACCTTGAAGGTGATTGCTTCAACGCCGCACATCGGCCGCAAAGTGGATGAACTGGCACTTGGCCTTCGCAGCTTTCCCATTTGGAAATTACCTGATTTTCTACCGTCCAATGGAAAATGGTATTCAGTTGATCCGCCTTTTGCACGGAGCACGGGAAATCACCCCCGAATACTTCGATGCATCCTGAGGATTCCCTCGTCATGCAAAAGTTCGATCGGGACAAGTCATTGCAACAGCTCGAAGGGCAGGATTGGGGCGAGCCGACTTACGATTCACACCTCGTCATCGAATGCCATCGATTGCGCCGTGTGCCATTGCACGAGTTCACTGCAGAAGACCTGCGGATCATGATCCTCCAGCAGATTGGCCTGCCCTTTCTTATTCCGCTTGCGTTGGAACTGCTGCGTGTCGACCCATTTACGTCCGGTGATCTTTACGAGGGCGTGTTGCTTGAGACGGTTCTACGTGCCGAGGCCGACTTCTGGCGTGAACACCCGCAATTGCGGGGTGATGTGGCAGAGATTGCCGAGCGAGCGTTTTCTCTGCTGCCTGCTCTCGATGGAATCGATCGTCAGACGGCGCAAGAAGTTTTGACTGACGCCTTCGAGCTATTCCAGCGTAGGTAGGCTTCACTGAGCGCAAGCCAACAATTTGCATCGCGCATATTGATCTTGACGGATGCCCTCGTGTTGTGTTACTTTGAACACAATCCGGATTGGTGTAGAGCGATAGCTCGCTCAACAATGAAAGGAGGAAGGCGGTTCAAGTTCATGTCACTCAAGATCGATCAATTCAGGCAAACGGCTCACCACTGGGATTTCCCGGCGGTCCGGTTTTCCGTGTCCGGACGAGTCCGAAGACGGGCGGGGGTTCGGAGGGTACATGCGAAGGCGTTTGCCAGTGTAATCCAGCCCAGTCGCGCTCAATCGTGCCTAATCGTGCCTCGAATTTTTCCTCACTCGGGCGGGCCGACGGATCTCAGCCGTCGTCTACAGAGGAAATCGCACCCAATCGCGCCCAATCGCGCCGGTTTTCACCACGGTTTGCACGAGTTCTCCCCTTTAGGCCGATCAAGCCCAATCAAGGTGAATCAAGCCTGTGATTTTTATGGTTCATCCCTCCTCAAGCTTAACGTCGCCAATGAACTGGACGCTAAATCGCTCGCACCGGCCTAAGAGACCAAGACGAAGCCCCGTGTCGGGGTTATGTCTCCTATAAGCGACGACCCTTTACCTGTGGACTCCAAGAAGCTGCAACTCAAACCCAAGCACGCCTGGCGCGTGGGCATCGGCGCGGGCGTTCTCGGGGCGATCCTGGTCGCCTTGAAGTACGCGCTGCGCCCGCCGACCAAGCGGCGGGTGCCGGACGCGATTTCGCCGCCGATCTTCACCACGAAGGTGCGGCACACCAGCCTGGGGCAGGTGGTTTATCACGAATCCGGCAGCGGCCAGCCGCTGGTCTTCGTGCATAATATCGGCTTCGGCGCTTCCTCCTACGAATGGTCGAAGGTCTACCCGGAATTTGCCGCCCGGCATCAGGTGATCGCCCTCGATCTCATCGGCTTCGGCGAATCCGCCCGGCCGTCGGTGCGCCTGACGGCGGCCGATTGCGTGCGGACCCTGGCGGAGTTCCTGCGCAGCTTTGATTGGGAGCAGCCCCCAGTGCTTGTGGCCAGTGGATGGTCGGCGGGCCTCTGTGTGTATCTCGCGACGCAGCATCCGGAACTCGTCGCGCGTCTCATCCTGCACATGCCGAATGGTACGGGTGAGGTCGGCAGTCATTCTTTGTCATTCTTTTCCCGATGGCTCTACCGCACGCCGCTGCTCGCGCGTTTCCTTTACCGGAACCACTGCTCGACGAAAGCCTCCGTGGCCCATTGGCTGCGCACGGCGGTCTTTCTGGAATCGGCGGCGGTCACCGAGGAAATGATCGATGTCATCGCCACCTGCGCCCAGCAACCTTACGCCGAGCACGCCGCGCTCGCCTGGCTGGGGGGCAGCCTCGGCTTCGATCTCGAGGCGCGCCTGCGCATGCTCCTGAGGCCGATGGCTCTGTTCTGGGGTGAAGAGCGCACCGCGGAGCCGGAGAGCCGCCCCTTTTACTTGCAAAGACTGGTGCCCGCTTCGCCGCTGACCGTGATCGCCCAAGGCGGCATCATGGCCGCCCTGGAAACCCCGGCGGCCATGGTCGCGGCGCTCGATGAGCAATTGCGCGCCGACCTGCGCATCCTGAAAGCTTCGTGAAACGCCTTGGAGACAAAATCATGCACGGGAAATT
>NZ_JBDUCX010000345.1:0-5432 GCF_040003245.1 Chthoniobacter sp. | reverse complement strand
TTTTGCGGTCGTCGTTGATTTTGACGATCTTGAAGTCGTAGGTGTTGCCGACGAATTGCTGGAGATCTTTCGGGGGGACAACGTCGATCTGCGAACCGGGCAGGAACGCTTCGACGCCGATGTTGACGGTGAGGCCACCTTTGACCACCGCCTTGACTTTGCCTTTGATGAGGCCGTCGCCTTGGAAGACCTTGACGATCTTTTCCCAGTTCTGGCGGTAGGCGGCTTTTTCCTTGGAGAGGATGATCGAGCCCTCGTCGTTTTCGAGGCGCAGGATGAGCACTTCCACTTCGTCACCGACTTGGAGGTCGTCGGTGTCGTCGAATTCACTCAGGGAGATGGCGCCTTCGGATTTGTAACCGATATCGACGAGCACTTCGCGCGGGCGAACTTCGAGGATGCGGCCTTTGACGATCTGTCCCTCTTTGTACTCGCGAAAAGTTTTGGCGAGCAGGTCCTTCATTTCTAACATGGCTTTATTCGTATCCTTACCACGGGTTCCAATTGGTCCTTTCCACCCGGACACGGCCAACAAGGCCACGCCAATAACGGGGGAAAAGGGGCCGGTAAAATAGGCTCCTGCCACCGTTTGGCAAGGGTTTTAGTTGGGTTTTTTGCGGGCCCTTGGCGAGGGCTTGAGGGACGCGGCGCCGCCTTCGATCACCTCCGCCCGAATCAACGCCCGCCGAACCATGACCGCGTAGCGGAGAGCGTCGCGCCGTGCCGCGCAGCGAAGAACGGGCTCGGAATCGACCACCACAATAAAGGAATAGGGCTCCTCCAATACGCAGACGCGCTTTTTGGAGAGCATGGCTGGTGACATACGCAGGAAGACGGCTTCCCAAAAGAGGCATCGACCCGGCCTTGGGTCACGGATGTGCATAGGATGAAACACGTTCGCTAGACTGGAACGGATCCACCGGGAGGCTTGACGCGGACGGCGGCGATTGCTAGCACTGTTCCAAGCAGGGCCAGTCGGGTGGTATGAATTCCAAATTACGAGCGTGTGAAGATGCAGGCGGCAACTCCGGGAGTTGCAGTCCGGGGAACGCTCTGCCCTCAACAGCCGGCCGAAGCCATTTTCGCGACGCCAAAAACAACGATACCAGACATCCCAGATTATGCTGAATCCCAAGAATACATTTCTCGACTGCCCATCTTGGGCGGGAGCCATCGCCGCGGCATTTTGTGTCGCCATCTCCAATCCCGTGGCGTGGGCCTGGGGGACTGACGGGCACAAGACGGTCGGCGCGATCGCCGACGATTTGATCGTGGGCAGCCACGCCGAGCAGCATGTGAAGACCCTGCTGGGGACGGAGTCGCTGCAGGATGCCTCCACTTGGGCCGATGAAGTGAAGCATGGGCCGTTTACCAAGGAGACGAAGGCTTATGCGGCGCGCAACCACGACCACAAGGCAAACCACTACGCCGACATCCCCATCCAGAAGAGCGCGTACAGCGCCAGTTTCATCGGGGCGAACAAGAACGACGTGGTGCACACCATCGTTCGCTGCATCAAGGTCTTGGAATCTGGGAAAGATGACCCGACGATTACCCAAAAGGAGGCGTTGATGGTGTTGGTGCACATGGTGGGAGATGTGCATCAGCCTCTCCACGTCGGCTCGGTCTATCTCGACGCCACAGGTAAGATCGTCGAGCCGAAGACGCCGGCCGAAGCTGCCGCTGCCTTTACCACCGGAGGAAACGACGTGAGCTTTCATGGGGTGCTGCACAGCTATTGGGATGATCAAACCGTGAGTCGCGCATTCACGATGGAAAAGGTGGCTACGCCCAAGGCGTTTGCCGACAAGGTCTCGAAGACCTCGCCGGCCGGCGTGCAAACCGGGTCTTTCATGAGCCAATGGAGCGGGCAGTGGGCGTCGTCCATGATGCCGCTGGCCGCCAAGGCCTATGATCTCAAATACGAAGCGAAGACGAGCAAAGTCGAAAAGGTCCACGGCAAAATGACGACGGTGACCTATTGGCCCGCGACCGCGACGGACGTCAAAACATACGACAGTTGGGCGGGACAGGTGGCGCACGATAATCTCGTGCTGGCGGGCTTTCGCCTGGCCGCTGTGCTCAAGAAAATCTGGCCCTGATGGCGCTTTATCTCAGGGGCCGGTGAGCAACTGCAACCGGTAGGCCGCGGCTTCGGCGGGGAAGAATTGCGAGTAGTAGAGGCGCTGGTAGTCGAAGTGCTGGATGGCTTCGAGGATGGCCGGGCGGTGCGGCTCGACGAGGGCGCGGTCGGGGCAGAGGGTGACGATCCACGCGGCGAAGAGCGATTCGCGCATGAGATTGAATTCCGGTCCACGGCGCGGGGAGAGGCGGCCCAATTCCTTGGCCTGGCGCTCGGCGACGTCCACCGCATCGGCCTCGCTGTGCTGCGGTTGCCACCATTCGTTGAGCACACGCCAGTCGAGAAGACAGGCAGCGGTGGAATTATTGTCGAACTGGGCGGCCAGCGGGAGGCTCGCCGCGGCAAGGGCGACGCTGGCGGCGAGGCCTTGGGTGTAGGCGCGCAGATAGGTGGGGAGGGTTTCCATTTCCCACAGGCCGCGCAGGCAGACGATGCCGGAGGCGCCGGTCCACGATTGGCGGCGGTTGTTGCGGAACTCCATGCCCTTGGCGCAAATCTCCAGCCGGCTCACCGGCGGCGTGGTGGCACCAGGGGGCGCACCGCGTTCTTCCACGGCTTTTTGATACAGGTCGGCCCACTTTCGATCGCGCGTGAGATCGTGCATGGCTTTGAGCACGAAGAGCATCCGGGGCGCGCTTTCCCAGGTGAAGCCGGCAAAGCTGCCGCGAAAGGGAGAGGGTGCGCCGGTGTTGCAGGGCATGAGCCAGCGGTTGGCGGCGAGCACTTCGGCAACCTCGACCATCCGCGCGACGATGCGTTCGCGTTCCTTGGGCGAGGCCAGGCCTTCACGCAGGAAACGCCAGAGGCCATAGAACCACGGCGAGGTCTGGTCGTTCGAGCCCATGGGATAAGGCGTCTTGCCATCGTCGGCGACGCCGCGGGCGACGAATCCGGGCGGGCCCAGCGAGGAGAGAAAAAAGAGTCCGTCGGCCAGGCGCTTCGCCTTGTCCTTGTCGGCCTCGCTACGGGAGATTTTCCAGCGACTGATGGCGGCGTCGAGATAGAAGCCGTTGAACATCGCGCCGTTCTCCGTAGGGGTCCACCACGCCAGCGCGTTCGGTTTGCCATCGCGGCATTCCTCGGCCGTGGCGCGCGGAAACGTGCCGTCGAGATCCGTGTAGTCGACGACGATGTTGTGGCTATCGACGAAGCGGCGCCAAATCTCGTCATGCACCTTTTGCGCGGCGTCGGCCGCTTCATTCGCCGCCCGCGCCCGGCGCAGGCCGAGGCTGAGCGTGGCGGTGAAGGCCGCGCTGGCCTTGAGCATAGTACGGCGGGAGACGGTGGGAATGTTTGAAGTTTGAGGTTTGAGGTTTGAGGTCGCGCTCACGGGGAAAGTGGAATCGGTGCGAGATTAAATCATCCGGCAAATATCTTCCATCAAACATGCTCCGGTTGCTTTCTGCGGCGGAAAGTCTAGCGTCTGCATCCATGTCTTGCAGCAAGATCGATCCCGCACTTCATCAGGCAAAAAAGCCTGATTGGATCAAAGTGCGCCTGCCCACCAATCCGGTCTTTTTTTCCACCAAGGCGCTGATCTCCGACTTGCGGCTGCACACCGTGTGCGAAGAGGCGCAATGCCCGAATCGCTGGGAGTGCTGGAGCTCCGGGACCGCGACCTTCATGATCGCCGGCGAACGCTGCACGCGGGCCTGTGGCTTTTGCGCGGTGACGACCGCGAAGCCTTTTGCGCTCGAGGCCGATGAGCCTGAGCGTGTGGCGCAAGCCGTGCAGCGCATGAAGCTCAAGCATGTCGTCATCACGGCCGTGGCGCGCGATGACTTGAAGGATGGCGGCGCTGCCCATTTTGCGCGGACGATCGAGGCGATCCGGACGGCGAATCCGGAGATCGCCATCGAGGTGCTCGTTCCCGATTTTCATGCGAAAGAGGAATGCCTGCGTATGGTGGCGGACGCGAAGCCGCATATTTTCAATCACAACGTAGAGACGGTGGAACGGTTGACGCCGCTGGTGCGTTCGCGCGCCAAGTATCGGCTCTCGTTGGAAGTGTTGCGGCGCATGAAGGAGATCGCGCCGCAGCTGGTGACCAAGAGCGGCATCATGCTCGGCCTCGGCGAAACGGAGCCGGAGATTTTCCAGACGATGGACGACTTGCGCGAGGCCGGCGTGCAATTGCTGACCATGGGACAGTATCTGCGCCCTACGCCACAGCATTTGCCCGTGGTGGAATACGTGCACCCCGACACTTTCCAGCTCTACAAGGAGATCGCCGAGAAGAAGGGCTTTGAGCATGTGGCCTCCGGGCCGCTGGTGCGCAGCTCGTATCACGCGGCCGATTTCAACCCGCTAGGCCGGTGAAGGTCGGCGACGTGCCTTCGCTGGAAGGGCGGCGCGCCCGATGCAGACTCTTCGCCGCCGTCTTGGCGATCGCTTTTGTCCTCGCTGCCGCGCCATGGGTTCGCGCGGACGAAAGCACAGTACTGCCTCAATGGACGACGAAGGATGGGCGGGTCTTTCAGGCGAAGCTCCTCCGATTGCAAGGCACCGCGATCGTGGTCGCGAGGGATGGCGTCGAATTCAAGGTCCCTATTTTCACGCTGACCCCCGCGAGCCTGGAGCAGGCCAGGCGCCTTTCCATGCGAGCGACGTTGGTGAACCCAGCCGCGCCAGTGGCGGTCCGGGCCAAACCCGTCACGCCCCCAGTCACCCCAGTGGTGCCCCGGGCCATACCGCTCGCCCCGGTTGCCTCCTTCGCGGTAGGTCCATCGATCCTGGAGTTTTGTCAGGAAAACCTCGGAAAGAAAATCGGGAGTGGACAGTGCGCCTCCCTGGCCTCGGCGGCGCTCAAGAATGCGGGAGCGCCGACGCGCGCGGGGGCGGACTGGCCGGGAGAGGGAGATTACGTCTGGGGCGAGCCGGTCGCCTGGATCAAAGCGGGATTTATGGGCGTCAGGGGCGTCCGGGAATTGGCCCATGTAGAAGCGGGCGACATCGTTCAATTTCACAACACCCGGTTTTCGGGATACAACCATGGGAATTCGGGAGTTTATCAGATGGAGGCCAAGCACCACACGGCGGTGGTCGAAAGCGTGGACCTCGCGCGCGCCACGATCACCGTCCTGCATCAAAACTGGAATCATCAGGACATCGTCCGCCGGCAGATGTTGTATCTCGGGGGAATGACCGACGGGTGGCTTCGGTTTTATCACGCGCGATAAATTGCGGACCTTGAATTACCTTGAGAAGGCTTGATTTGGCTTAAGTCACTCTGAGCAGCCGGCAGGCAATCAAGGCCGGCAAAGTCCCCCAACAGCGCCACATTTCGCGC
>NZ_JBDUCX010000344.1:0-5481 GCF_040003245.1 Chthoniobacter sp. | reverse complement strand
GGCGTACTCGACGCTCGTCTCCAGGCAGAGTTGCGCGGCACCGACTTGCTCGGCAATTTGTATAGTTCCGGTTCGTTTTCGGTCGACTCGATCCCGAAGTTGAAGGTGACGAGTTTCCAGAAGCTTTCGGACGTGGCGCCCAGCGATTTCTGGTCCCCCTTCTATCCTTGATTGGTGGTTGGTCGTTGTTCGTGATTCGGCCCGTCCGGGCCCGGCCTCCTGCGTTCTTGGGAAGGGGCGCAGGTGCGGGTTCGGCGGGCCGAACTCACGAAGCTCTCGGTGGAACATTTTCATTCCGGGCATCCGGTCCATTGATCGATCTACGCTCAATCAGGCCTCCGAGAAAAAATCGCCGGCTTGATTGACCCGATCACTCCGCGCGGCAGAGGAACTCTTCGAATTTGCCGCCGGGGCCGCGGGGGAGGGGCTCTTCCTGCCATTCGTAGCGGATGGCGAAGGGATGCTGGAGTTCCTCCTGGATGATGGTGGTGAGGCGGGCCTCTTGTTCCGGAGCGGGACGCGAGGGGGCCGACATTTTGGCGAGGATGGTCTGGCGGTCGAGCTGGATGAATTGGAACTGGCGGATGTCGTGGACATCTCCCCAGCGATGGAATCCGACGACCGGCCAATGGCGCGTGCCGTCGGGAAGGAGCACGAGATTGCGTTCGCGACCGAGGAAGCGCCGGATGGTGGGCAGGCCGCGGCCGCACGGGCACGGTCCACCGACCTCGGCGTAGTCGCCGATTTCATAGCGGACGAGCGGGGTGAGGTAGTTGACCAGATCGGTGACCAGGATGCGGCCGATCTCGCCGACGCTGCAGGGCTGCCCGGCGGCGTCCACGACTTCCAGCAGGATGGTCTCGGAGACATGGTAGCTGCCGTGCTCGGGGCATTGGGTGGCCATCACGCCACATTCCTGCGAGGTGTAGATGTCGTCGATCCCGACGCCCAGGACGCGGCGCACCTCTTCCCGCAAGTGGGAGGTGACCGTCTCGCTGAGGGTCCGAATCCAGCGGAGTTGGGGGAGGCGCTGGCCGGTGCGGTCGAGTTCGGCGACGATTCCCGCCAGGGTGCTGGGCAGCACGAGCAGGGAACTGGGATCATATTCGCCGAGCCAGCGGCAGAGCTCCTGAACGGACCAGGATGCGGGCCTCCCCGACCAGGATCCCGTGAGAAAGAAGAGGCTGCAGGGCGGCCCCCAGTCGGGGGTGTCTGCCGGCTGGGAGATATTGGCCCGCACCGCGGCGAGGCGGCCGGAGAAATCGCGGTCGTGCCAAAGATGCTCGCGCAGGGTATAGACCAACCATTGCAATTCACTAAGGCTGGTACGACGGACGGTCACGGGCTCGCCGGTGGAACCCGAGGTGGAGGTGGTGGAGTGCTCGCCGTGGCCCGACGGGTAGGCCGTGCAAAAAAGGGCGTCTCCGGCGCCGACCAATTCCCGGCGCGTGAGCGGTGGCAAGCGGGTGAGCGCACCGGGTTCGGCCAGCGACTGGGGTGTCAATCCGGCCGAGGCCAGTCGGCGGATGAAGTGCGGCGAATAGGTGGCCGCGTGGCGCGCAAGGTCCGACAAGGCGGCTGCCTGGTGGCGGGCCAGTTCCCGGGTGGGCAGCCGTTCGGTGATACTGCGTTCGGTGAGAAGCTTCGAGATGGCGGCACTGCCGTTGCCCGCCTGCACCTGGGGGGGCAGGAGCAGCGGATTCTGTCCCATCTGTTCGACCCAGTTGCGTCTCATTGCTTCGGAGTGAGCGAAAACACCGGGCAGCACCCTGCGGCGGGGTAATGACCAGCCGGCCCGGGCGCCAGATGAAAAGCGTCGAAGGCGACGGCTAGCTCGGCGAGGGAAGGGAAGGCGTAAAGGGTCTCGCGCCCGCGGTAAGCGTCGATAGTGGAAACGATCTGGTGATCACAACCGAGCTGGCGGGCGAGGAGATCGCGATCGGAGAAGAGGCTCTGGAACCGGTCGTAAACGTCGGCCAGGCGCACCGCAGTCCCGGGGTTTTCCGCTTCGACGGCCATGAGCAGACGCAATTTTAGTTCGTGGAAGTTGCTCAACCGGCCGGCGCCGGCCGCTTGGGCGATGGAGTCCAAAGACTCCGGTGGCGAAGGGCGGGCGAAGTGGCGCATCGCGGCGCGGCCATCCTGCCGGAGCACCCGGCGCAATTCGCGCCCGGCTGCGGACAGCTTGCCCGTGCCGGCCACCAAGGCGAGACCGGTGTCGGTGAGGACGAGATCGAAAGAAGCGTCGGGAAAGGGCATCTCGAGCCAGTCGCCGAGCACCGCCCGGCGGTTCGGAGCATCTCCGGGCCAGACGCTGCCGATCATCCCCTCGCTGGCGTCGATAGCAGTCAGGTGGAAATCAGAGGCCCAAGGAAACAAGGCAATTTCCGGCGTGACGCCGAGGGAAAGGATCTCCAGGCGCCGGGAGGGGATTCCCGCCGGCAGGGATTGGGTCCAGGCTTGATGCAGGCGTTGCAGGTCCTCGGGGCAGGGCCGCAGGGGCGGGCCGAGCCGGCTCCACGCCGAGGCAAAGGTGGACCAGAGCTCGCCGGTGGGTTGCGGAGGATGGGGATTCACAATTTTGCGGAAGCTAGTAGCGCCGCCTGCCCGGACGCGAGCGGAAAGGATAGGCAGTGGTGTCGACTATGTGTAACACAGGCATAATCAGAGCGAAAAAGAGGTTGCCTTAATTGGCAGAGTTCACCAAAACTCCCCGGACTGGACAGCATTTCACCGTGATGCTGGAGAAGTCGAACGTACTATGTCATACAAACGCACACCCCACTCCACCTCTTCTTCGATGGCCCCGGCCAAGGCTTGCGTTCGCAAAGCCATGAAGCCCTTGGTCGGATCGATTGCCGCCCTGCTGCTGTGCGGTCACGCGGGGATCGTCAGCGCGGACGTGCCTGGAAGCTCGACCTGGCTTTCGAATCCCGCTTCCAACGACTGGAACACGGGCACCAACTGGGTGGAAGGCGTCGCGCCGACTACTTCCAGTCAATCGGCGTTTTTTCAGAGTTCGACCGTCACGGACGTCACGCTTTCAAATTTCGTGAGCATCGGCGAAATCCTTTTCCAGCCGGGAGCCAGCGCGTACACCATCGACATCGGCTCGAACGGGATGAATGTGTATGGCAACGGCCTCGTCAACAACTCCACCAAGACGCAGAACTTTTTGGTCGGACGTAATGGGAATTTGGATTTTTACAATTCCGCCACCGCTGGGGCGAATACGGTCATTACCGTGGCGGGCGGGGATGGTGGTGAGGGCAGCCCGGGCAAGGTACACTTTTGGGATAGCTCGAGCGCAGGGACTGCGACCTTGATCGCCAACGGCGGCGTGGACGGCGGTGAAGGAGGCCTGGCTGGGGGTGGAATCTATTTCGAGAACAGCTCTGACGGCAACCGGGCTTCGATTCACCTGAACGGCAACGGATTCCTGGACATCAGCTCCCACAACGCAGGGAGCGTGACGATCGGCTCGCTTTCCGGCAACGGGCTGGTCTTTCTCGGCGGCAATAACCTCACGGTCGGGAGTAACGACAAGAGCACTGTTTTCTCGGGCATATTGCAGGATGGCGGTGAAGGTGGCGGCACCGGTGGTTCGCTGACGAAGATCGGCAAGGGGACGTTGACCTTGACTGGCGCGAATACCTATACGGGCAACACGATCATCAATGGTGGTACCCTGGCCATTAACGGCTCGGTCGCCAGTCCCTTCATCTTTATCAATCCCGGCGGCACTCTCGGCGGTAGTGGCGTCATCACCAGCGCGGTGATTAACAACGGTCTAGTCAGTCCGGGAAATTCTCCGGGGACGTTGAGAATCCACGGCAGCTATACGCAGACCTCGGTCGGCGGGTTGGTCATTCAGATCGCCTCCTCGACCGTCTTCGACCACTTGATCGTCGGGGACGCGGCGAAGCTGGGTGGCACGCTCTTCGTCGAGCCGCTCGGTCACCCGAAGCTCAAGCCCGGTCAGAAGTTCGAGTTCTTGAGTGCGGGAGGAGGTGTGTTCGGGACCTTCGCTCATGTGGAGCAGGCGCCCACGGGAACCATCTTGAAATTCAAGCTCGTTTACGAGGGCTACGACGCGTTTCTGGAGACAATTGTCTCGCCCTTCACGGGCCTGGAAGGGCTCACGCCGAACCAAACTTCCGTGGCCAAGGAACTCGATCGGGTGGTCGGCGACAGCCGCGCGGGCAAGCTGATCGAATTCCTGGGCCATGAGCCGCTCGGCGAACTGCCCAACGATTTCGATAAGATCGCCGCTGAGGAATACACCTCGATCTTCACCCTCGGCGAGTCCTTCGACAATGTGCAGTCGCTGAATCTCCAGCGGCGCACCGATGCCATTCGCTCCGGGTCCACCGGCTTCAGCGCGGCGGGCCTGGCCCTCAATGGGCTCAATCCCAGCTTCAACGGGCCGCTCGCTTTCCGCACGGGAGTGGCGGGACCACGCGGTGACGATGGCAAGGAAAGCAAGGAAGTGAAACAGGTGGTTCCGGCGGACAGTCGCTGGGGTGCTTTCCTCACTGGCACCGGTGAATGGGTCGGCGTGGGCGACGATTTCAATGCGCGCGGCTACCAGGTGGCGAGCGGCGGATTTACGCTCGGCGTGGACTACAAGGTCAGCTCGCAGTTCGCGGTCGGCTTGATGGCCGGCTACGTCGGCACGGGTGTGGACCTGAACGACGGCGGGCGCATCCTGGCCAACGGCGGCAAACTCGGCGTCTACGCCACTTTCTTCCAGAACGAGCAGCCCGCGGCGGCTCCGACAATGTCGAAAGATTCGTCGAAGGATTCCTCGAAAGAACTGCCGGCTCCGCCCAGCATCGCGAAGGGCTTCTATGCCGACTTTGCGGTCGTCGGTGGCTACAGCAGCTACGATGTGCATCGTGCGGCGCTCCAAGGGACGGCGCGCGGCGATACCGATGGCGGCGATTTGAATGTTCTCTTCGGGGTCGGCTACGACCTCAAGAAAGGCGGCTTCACCTTCGGCCCGACGGCGAGCTTCAACTACACCTACGTCGGCGTCGGCAGCTTCACGGAGACGGGTTCGCTGGCTCCGCTGCATTTCCAATCGCAAGGGCAGGAATCGATTCGTACCGCGCTCGGCGTGAAGGCCAGCTACGACTGGAAAGTCGGCGGCCTGGTGATCAAGCCGGAACTGCGCGCGGCATGGCAGCACGAGTACGGTGACGCGTCCTACGAGATTGACTCGAGCTTTGCCAACGGTGCGGGCAACACCTTCACCGTCAATGGACCGCGCATTGGACGCGACAGCCTCTTGCTCGGCGCCGGCTTCGCCATCCAGATCAACGACCGTTTCGCCACTTATTTCTATTACGATGGCGAGTTGGGCCGGACCCGTTACGAGTCCAACAATGTGTCCGGCGGTGTTCGCGTGTCCTTCTAGCGCGCTTTGCCTGGCAGGCGGCATTAAGGTCGCGCCGTGCAATTTACCTTTTCCGTAGTTCC
>NZ_JBDUCX010000132.1:0-18582 GCF_040003245.1 Chthoniobacter sp. | reverse complement strand
GGAAGCCGCGCCGCCGGGTTCCGTCGCATGTGGTGCGGGAACGGGGAGGGCGGTGGGACGGTCCGAGGGCAATTCCGCGAACAGGACTGGCTGCCCCCGCCGCTTTTCCGCGCACCCAAAAGTGGGAACCCGCGGCGCGGCTTCCCTACCGGGGTTTTTTCGGCGCTCGCGCTGCGGACGAGGGCGGTATAGCCAATTCGTGGACACGGGTTTGTGCTTAGTGCGCGGCGGGTGAGGGTGTGGTGATGTCCAACTCGTGGATGTTCCAGGGCGTTTTTTTGTCGCCGCTGCCGGTTTGGGTGAGTTTCACGAACTTCGCTTTCGTCGGCCCAAACGCGATCTCGGTGAGACCCGTGACGGCACCGCCGTTGTAGACCGGCTTGCTCCACGCGTGGCCGTCGGGCGAAGTCTCCACGCGCAGGTTTCGCGCGAGGAAGCTGCCGTGTTCGCTGAAATTGAGGCGCAGTCCGTTGATCGTCTCCTCGGCGGGCAATTCGATGGTCACCCACATTCCATTGGCCAGCGGCTTTTCGCTGCTCCACTTGGACTTCATGTCGCCGTCGATACAGTTGGCGAGACCGTCGGCCTTTTCACTGGTGGTGAGCTTCCACTCCTGGCGGTTCGTCAGCAGCGGCGGCGCGGTGGCGGCGATTTCCTCCTCGGTCCACGGCGTGGTGCGCGCGGCGGTTTCCTTGCGCACGCGGGCCACGTCTTTCGCTTCGATGAAGGTCGCGGTGTTGCCGAAACGGTTGCGCACGTAGCTGAGGATGTCGGCGATCCATTCGTCGCTGTTGTTCGCCATCGGGATCATTTGCCCGGGATACGTCTTGCCCTTCACCGGGCCGGTCACGCCGTGCAACAGCGCGCGGATGAGCCCGTCGCGGTGGCCGAGCACGACCTTCGCTTCGGCCAGCGGTGGCGCCAGCGTCATGCCGGGTGGCAGACCTTCGACGCTCGCGCCTTTGCCATCGAGCCCGTGGCAGGTGAAGCACAGCTCCTGGTAGACGGCTTGTCCGCGAGCCATGCTGTCCTTCTGCGAACCGTTCAGTTCCCGCGGGAATTCCGCGCCGCCAATGAGGGCCTGCGAGGCGATCTCTTTCACGCCTTTCGACGGGGTGCCGAGGGCAGCGCGATTGATGATGTTCGCCTGGTCCTTCCATTTCATCAGCTTGGCCGTGAGGCAGACCTGGATGATGACCGACGGATCGCCGTCCTTCGCCAGGGCCACGACATCGTTTTGCAACGCCGGATCGGTAAGCGATTCGCTGGCGCGGATGCCGGCGCGGCGCACTTGCGGCGAGGCATCTTTCAAGGCCGTGCGCACGAGGTCCGGGGTGAGCGCACCGAGCCCCTCCAGCGTCCAGAGGGCGTGCATGCGCGTCACCGGATTCTTGTCTTTCTGCACCATGGCGATCAGGGCGGGGACGACGCTTTGGTCCTGCTTCAAGACGAGCAGCTTTTGCGCGGTGTCGCGATACCAGCCGTTCGGGTGCGCCAGCGTGGCCACGAGTTGCGCGGAGGTGGCGGAGAGCAGCTTCGGCGCGGGCACGGGCTTCGTGGTGTCGTGCACGAGACGCCAGATCCGGCCGTGGCCGGTGACCTTATCGAGGCTGTATTGCTGGACGACCTTGCGCAGATAGCCGCCCTTGGGCACCCAGGCGCCCTCCTGGATGATGCCGCGATACATGTCGCAGATGAAAAGCGTGCCGTCGGGCGCAGTCTTCATGTCCACGGGGCGGAAACAGGCATCGGTGCTGCGCAGGAATTCACTTTGCGGATGGGGGTTGTGCAGGATGGTGAGGCCGTCGGTTACCTCGATCTGCGTGCGGCGCACGAGGCGGCCCACCGGCTCGCCGAAGAATAAGTTGCCCTTCAGTTCGGCGGGAAGCTGGTCGCCGCGATAGATTTCGCCACCGCAGGCGGCGGTGAAATGATTCAGCGTACTATCGTCGCGCGAACGCGACGGGCCGCCTTGGAAATCGCGCAGGCCCATCGCCGGCCACACCGCCTCGAAACCCGGCTCGAATTGATTGCGCGTGGCGAACTGGCCGTAGAGGAAGTGTTGCTGGAAATTCAGCGGTCCCTTCTCGCCGCCGGCGTTTACCACCCAGAATTTGCCGTCGTCATCCTGCGTGCCGCCCCACTGGCCCCCGTTGCCGGGGATGTCCTGCTTGATGAATTGGCCGTCCTTCCAGCGCAAGCGGTAGTTGTTCACCGCGGAGTAGACCCAGTTGTCGATCGTCCAGGTGAGACCGCTCGGCTGGTGCTCCAGGTTGCCGCCCCGATCGCCTCCTTGATAGACGAGCTTCTTCTCATCGCTCACGCCGTCGCCGTTGGTGTCCTTGTAGAGATAGATGTCGTTCGTGTTCGTCTCGCCGATCAGCACGCCATCCGCCAGCGGCAGGAGCAAGCGGGGCAGCGTGAGCTTGTCGGCAAAGATGCGGTGCTGGTCGTAGACGCCGTTGTTCTTGCTCGACCAGTGGACCGAGACGCGGCCGGTCGGGATGATTTCGTCCGTGCCGTCGACGTCGCGCATGTAGCTGCGCATCTCCGCCACATAGAGGCGGCCATTGCCGTCGAAAGCCATGCACACCGGCTCGGCGATGGTCGGTTCGCTGAGCACGAGCTCGAGGTGGTAGCCCTTGGGGAGCTGGAAAGTTTTTGCCTCGTCCCCGGCCGCGAGCGGCTGGACCGGCGGCTTCGCGGGAAAGTCCGTGGCGTCATCGGCGACGGCCCAGGAAAGACCCAGGGAGCATACGAGAAGGAGACGAAGAATATTCATGGCGGGGATCTGCGATTGCGCCCTTTTGATACCGCCACGGGCCAGACTTGTCTGGTGACAGCCTGCCAATTTTTGTTAAATTCCTGCCATGTCCCCCGCCCGCCTTCAGGCCGAGTTTTTCGCCCGCATGGCCGATCCACAGGCGCTGCGCGCCATCTTCGAGCATCTGCCGGGGGTGTTCTTCTTTGTGAAGGATGCCCAGGGGCGGCATATCGCGGCGAACAGCGTGACCTTCGCCCGCTTCGGCATCCAGGACGAGCGAGAGCTGATCGGCGCCATGGATGAACGGTTCTTTCCCGCGGAATGGGCCGAGGCCTTTCGCGAAGACGACCAGAAAGTGATCCGGAGCGGAAAACCCCTGATCAACCGCCTGGAAGTCTGGTACGACGAGCAGCGCAATCTCGATTGGTTCCTCACCACCAAGCTCCCCTTGCGGGACCGCAGCGGCCGCGTCATCGGCGTGATGGGCATCACGCGGCGCGACGAGGATCGCATGCGCCACCACGACGTGCGCGAAGTCACGGCCGCCGTGCAGCACGCGCGGAAGAATTGCGACCAGAACCTCACCACCGCCGAGCTGGCCCGGGCCGCGGGTGTCTCCGAGCGGCACCTGCACCGGAAGTTGCGGGCCACGCTGGGCCTCACTCCGCACGAGTTGCTGCTGCGCACCCGCATTCAGTCCGCCGCCGAGGCGCTCGTCAAAACGTCGACCCCGATCAGCGAAATCGCCATCGCCCACGGCTTCTGCGACCAGAGCGCCTTTACCCAGCAATTCCGCAAACGCACCGGCACCACCCCACGGCAATTCCGCGTGCGCAATCGCGGGTAGGCTCCCTCCTCGCGTGTCATTCTGAGCGGAGTGTACGCAGTCGAAGAACCCCGTGGCTCTACCAGCGATACTGCTGGTTGTTCGACGGGGTCCTTCGACTTCGCTCAGGACGACACGCGAGGAGGGAGCTTACTCTTAAAAAGCCGCAGAGCGGCCTCCAGACATGCCCCTTATTTTTGCGTGGCGGACAGGTAGGGCTACATTGGTCCCTCTCACCTTTGTCATGACCCACTACTCCCTGCTCGACCTCGCTCCGATCCTCCAGGGCGGATCTGCGGCTCAAACATTCCGCAACACGCTGGACCTCGCGCAGCATGCGGAGGCGTGGGGCTACCATCGCTACTGGCTGGCCGAGCATCACAATATCCCCGGCATCGCCAGCGCAGCGACCTCGGTGCTCATCGGCCATGTCGCCGGCGGCACGCAACACATGCGGGTCGGCTCGGGGGGGATCATGCTGCCTAATCACGCGCCCCTCGTGATCGCGGAACAGTTTGGCACCCTGGAGGCGCTCTACCCGGGGCGTATCGATCTCGGGCTGGGGCGCGCGCCGGGAGGCGATCAACTCACCGCTCGCGCCCTGCGCCGGGGCCTGGGCAGCAGCGGCGATACCTTTCCGGACGACGTGCGGGAGTTGCAGTCTTACTTTGCCCCGGCCTCACCGGACGCTCCGATCAAGGCGATTCCCGGCGCCGGGCTCCACGTGCCGCTCTACCTGCTCGGCTCGAGCGATTTCGGCGCCCGGCTCGCCGCTGTGCTGGGCCTGCCCTATGCTTTCGCTTCGCACTTCGCCCCCGACTTCCTGCCCGAAGCGCTGGAGATCTACCGGCGAAACTTCCAGCCCTCGGCGCAACTCGCCACACCGCACGTGATGGTCGGCGTGAACGTCTTCGCCGCCGACACGGACGCGGAGGCCGCGCGCCTCTTCACCTCCCTCCAGCAGGCCTTTCTCGGCATGGTCCGCGGCAACCGCTCCGAGTTACAGCCGCCGGTGGAGGAGATGCACTGGACTGCCGCCGAAGAGGCCTACGTCCAGCGCATGACGCGCTGCTCGGCCATCGGTGCGCCGGAAAATATCCGCGCGCAATTACGCACGATCATCGAGGCCACCGGCGCCGACGAGATCGTCGCGACGGCGCAGATTTACGATCACCCCGCCCGCCTCCGTTCCTTCGAGCTCGCGGCCGGGGTTTTCCAGGAGTTGCAGGGTCTTTAGGACAGGGCGGATTGCCCTGCGGTGGTGCATGACGCGGAGCGTCGAAAAAAACACGCCGTCATCCTGAGCTTGCGAAGGACCGCTGAAGTCGCTCAGGCATCTGACGCGGGGTATCATCACCAGCATTGAGCGATCTTTTGCCGTACTGATGAGGAAGGGCAGATATCCGAGGTCCTTCGCAAGCTCAGGATGACGTAGTCTTTGGAAGCTCCGCTCCGCCAGTCTCTTTCACCGTTTCCCCGATTTCCTCGACCCGCGTTTCTTCTTCAAAGCCGGCACCACACCCACCCTTGGATCGTGCTTTAGCGCCAGGCGAACGATCCGTTCCGCGAGGCGATCAAAACGGTCATGCGACTCGGACAGATACAGCCATTTCCCGAGAATCGGGTGCGAAACCAGTTCTGAAAATTCGGCGGTCAGAGACGGGTGATGTTCTCTGTCCGTGCACACCAGCATCCCGCACCACGGCTCCGCCTTTGTGCAGAAAACGACCACGATTTTCCCGTCCAGATAGACCGCCTTGCAGCCGAACATCGAGCGCAAGAAAAACGTGGGAATCTCTTCGAGCGGCTCCCAGAGCCATGCATGGCGATGGGGGATTCTGGCCTGGCGTATGGGTAGTTCTTTCATCGCAGCCGTCGGTCGCTCACCCGCATAAGATCCATCAGCAGCCGCTCTCTCCCGGCACCGACGGCGCGGTGCCCTCCAGGCGCTCTCTGCTTTTCGAAAACCTAATCCGCCGTGTGCGGGTGGGCAGAGGTGTGGCGATGGAAGTGCAGCTTGGGGCGGCGCGCTTCATCCACGGCGATTTCGCGCCAGCCGGCGATGTCGAAGAATAGCGGGCGCTTTTCCAGCTTCACGAAGATGCGGGTGAGCGGGATGGCATTCGTCGCCGGGAGCGAGATGGTGGCGTGGCGGCCGGTGATGCGCACCGAGGCCCAGCGGACGGGTTTGCCGGTGATGACGTCGTAAATGCGGGCCTTGGCCGATTTGCCGGGCATGGTGAGCGCCCAGCGGAGGCTGCCCTCGAGCAGGGTCTCGAGCACGACGTGCAGCTTGGCGCCCTTGAAGGTGAGGGCGGGCTTGGGCAACTTGAGGCGAAGCTGGAGCGCGCCGCGGGCGATGTCGCCGGCCGCGACGGGATGGTGCGGATGCTTGGCCTCCGGCGCCATGGCGAGATGGAACTCCTCGGTATCCTTGGCGTGGGCCAGGAAGCGGCGGCGAGAGAGCATCTGTGTCTCGTGCTGCTGGATGGCCTCGGCCTTGAGCGCCTTTTCGCGCGGGTTAAGCCGCAGGATGCGCAGGTCACGGTGCAGGCGGGCCTTGGGGTAATGGACGAGATAGCTCAGCGTCGGCTTGGTGTCGTAGCCGCGGGCGTGCAGGCGATCGAGGGCGAGCTGGAGCAGGACGAAGAAGGCGCTGTGGTCCGGGTGCGTGTCTTCCGCCGCCGGGGTGAAAATCTGGGTCGGCTTCCACTCGCGGATGAACTCGACGATGCTGCTCAGCGCCACTTCGTCGGCGGTCATGAGCAAATTGGTCACGCCCTGGTCGGGCCAGGCGATGAAGTGCACTTCGGCCGAACCGCCGGCGCCGAGCATATCGAGCGCGGTGCGGGCTTCGCCCTGCCGGCGCATGCCCCAGCGGCGGCGCGCCTTGGCATCGAGGAAAAGGGAGCGCTCCATGACGCGCTGCGGCCACGGATTGCGGTCGCCGTTCGTCAGAAAAACCACGCAAAGCTGGGCGCCGAGAGCGGCCGCTTTCTGGATCAGGCCCCCGCCGGCCAGGGTCTCGTCGTCCGGATGCGGTGCAAAATAAAGCAGGCGATCGGAGGAGTGAAGACGGAGGGTGTTCGGCATGTCGGGGAAAAAGCTACAACTTCATGCGGTGATCGATCAAGTCCGCAAGTAGCCCAATAAAAAGCATTTGTACACCGGTCATGGCGAGCACAATTCCGAAAAGGCCGAGGTAACCCTGATGGTGGTAGTCGAAACCGGCCTTGATCGCGCCGAGCAGGATCAGGGTCAGCGCCGGGGGCACGAAGACGTTGAGCGGCTTGAAATAGGCGCAGATCCGAATGATGAGAATGGTGAAGTTTGTAAAGTCCCGGAGGGGCTTGATCGAGGACTTACCGACCCGCCGATGGTAATTTATGGGAATAAATTTTACCGAGTAGTGGTTCGTCATCATCGCCAGCGTAATCGTGGTGGTGAACGAAAAGCCCTCCGGATAGAGCTGGATGAAGCGCATCGCCACTTCCTTGCTGAAGATGCGGAAACCGGAGTTGAGATCGGGGATCTTGCGACCGCTGAGGTACTCGGCGAGGCGGGTGATGATCCACTTGCCGGGCTTGCGCAGCGGCGGAACCTTCACGATCGCCCCGGTGCGGGCGCCGACGACCATGGCGTAGTTCTGCGCCTCGGCGAGGAGCTTGGGGATATCCTCCAGCGGGTAGGTGCCGTCGGCGTCGGCGATGAGGATGTACTCGTGCCGGGCGTTGCGGAGGCCGTTTTTCAGACCCGCGCCGTAGCCCAGGTTGGTCTCGTGCTCGAGGAGCGTGACGGGCAGCCCACGGGCGATCTCCCCGGTGCGGTCGCTGGAGCCGTCGTTGATGACGATGATCTCCAGCGCGCGAACGTAGGGCTCGAACTTGCGAATGGCCTCCACGGTGCCGGTGATGGATTCCTCCTCGTTGAAGGCGGGAATCAGCACGGTCACGGCAATATCTGTCGTGGGGATCGTGGCGGCAGGAGTGGTGGGGCTGAGCGTCGTGGACAAATCGGAGGGTCGAGGTTCGGAGGTAGGAAAGCGGGAAGGGGTTGGTGGTAGGCCAAGCGGGGGCGGAGGTCAAGCCGTGGCGCCGGAGCCTCTCCGCGAGGGACCGAAAAATTACTTGGGAGCCGGATTGACACCCCACCGCCAAAGTGATCTTCTGCCGTCGGCTTAACTAATTGGATTATGAAAGCACTACTCTTGCTTGCAGCGGGCACCTTGAGCACCGCCTTGGCCTGGCCCGTTCTCAAAAAGGCGGCGTCCTCCGACAATCCCCCGGCTCAGGCCATCGTCAATAATCTCAAGAGCCTGATGATGGTGAACAAGGGGGACGATCAGAACCAGGACGCTGCGAACAAAATCGCCGCCGCCGCGGTGCAGTCATCGATGCCTGAGGAGAACTTGCGCCGCAACCTTGGCGAGCCGGTGCGAATTTTCCGGAACGAAAGCGCCCAGACAGTGTACTACTACCCCACGGTCTACATCGTCATCAGCAATGGGCGTTGCATCAGGTCGATCCCCGCCATGATAAACGGAGTGGATCAATCGAGCCTCGCCATCGTCGGCTCGAAAGCGATCCGGACACTCCCAGTGGGCGACGGAACACATGTCCTCGTCCAGACGACCGATTTGCAGCCAACCGCCATCGCCACGCCCGTTCCTACAGCCGCGGCGAACGCTTTTCTTCAACGGTCCGGCTCTACAAGTTTCAGCACGGCCGCGGCGCTCTCACATAGCACGAGTGGCAGCGCGCGGGTGTGGAATTCCGCGCCGCGGGCCAGCGTGTCGTATAGCACCCAGTCGAATTCGAAGTGGCAGCATTGAGCAGGTAGGCCCAGCGAGGGCCGAGGCGGATCGCGGTAGCTTTGCCGATACGGTCCTATAGGACGTAAGACCTATGCTCCACTGGCCGTCTCACGCGGTGCGCGCACGGCCAGTTTCCAAAGCAGAACAAGGACCCCAGACAGGGACCAAAACATGACCGGCACCAGCGGCATGAGATAGCGCTCGATAGGCCGGCCGACGGTCGAGAGGAGCACCATGTTGAAGAACCACACGGCGGCGCAGCCGAGGAAGAATTCGCGCTCCCGGCCGCGCGTGAAGAAGCACATCAGGCAGATGGCGATGGTGGTTTCCAGCACGGGGTAAAACTGGAAGAGCATCGCGCGACTGAGCAAGCGATGGAAGAGGCGGAAGTTTTCCTGGTCCTCGTGCGCTTCGAGCGCGGCCAGGTTCTTGTCGTATTCCATGGTCGGGTGCACCTGCTGCTGGTCGTCGCGATGGTGCATTTCCGCAATGGCGTCGCCGATTTGCTCCGGGCTCGGGAATTCGTTCTTCACCCCATCGTGAATGTGCAGCTTATAGATATCGCCGCGCACCTGTTGCCAAAAGGCCGCCGGTTGATTTTGGATGGCCTCGAAGGCGAGACGGCGGCAGAGGCGATCCAGTTCGACGGCGGATTTGCCCTGCGCCTGCAACTCGCGCCAGAGGTGTGGAACGATGGTGCGCTTGATGACGATGTTGTTGTCCAGCTTCGGCCGCGCGCGATAATCCTCCACCTCGGCGCGAATCTTTTCCTTGAGCTCGGGCTCGATGCCGCCGTCGAGTTTGGTCCATTGGGCGGTGCGGCCGTAAAAGAGAATGCCGGCCTGCGGCTCCGGCGGATTGACGCGGCGGGCGAAGGCGTTGTGCACCTTGAGGGCGGCGAAGGGCAGGAGGAACGCGATGACGATCACAGCCACGCGAGTGATTTTCGCCCGGGTCGCATGCCCTTCGAGAAACAGGACCCCGCCAGCGAGCGCCAAGGGAAAGGGCACGAAGACATTCTTCGTCATGGTGAGCACGCCGGCGCTCAAGGCCGCGGCAAAAAGCCACGCCTTGGAATTCCACTTCAAGGCCAGCCACCACGAGCAAAAGGCGAGGGAAGAGAGGATGAAAATGACAGACTCATTGCGGATGAGCTGCCCAAGATGCAACGGCAGCCCGTAAGCCGCCAGACACACGCCACAGAGGAAGAGCGGCACGACGGCCGCCCGGCCCCACCAAACACGGGCCGTCGCGACGATGCCGAGAATGGACAGGCCGCCGAGCGCGTGCTGGAGCCACACCACACCGCTCAACGCGCCAAAGAGCCGGAGCGCCGCCGCAATGAGCAGCGTGTAAACCGGTCCGCGCCGCCCGTCGAAAATCATGTGCCCCGTATCCAGCCACTGGAAGGCGGCATAGGTATACGAACCGGCATCGCGCGACCACATGTAGGCCGGCAGCAAGTGCCAGAGGTAGACCCGGATGCCGACGATGACCGCCGCCAGCAACAGCCAAAGGACGGCTTCGAACGCCCGCGGCGGCTCGCGCAGGAAAGCGGCGAACTTCGAGGGAGGACGGGGTGGAGTTTCTGCGGGATCGGACATCAGGAAGCCGAGGCGGCGTTGGGAGGCGACGACGCGGGCGCCTCAAGAGCGGGCGCCGGACTTCGCCAGACAAGCCCGAGCACCCAATCCAGTCCCAAGGCGACGAAGATGATGCCGACCCATTCGATGGGCTGGAGATAGCGCACCACGGAATCGCCAATGCCAAAGATGATGGCGAGGTAGAGACCGAGCGGCAGCCAGAGCAGCGAAGTCTCCCGCCACCGCGAGGGCCGCAGACAGGTGAGAAAGCCAAAGAGGGCGAGCACCCCGAACCAGGCCGGGTGCAACGTCCGCGTGCCCGCACGGACCGTATGCATCCAGGCAAAAGCGCGGGTGAAACCGTAGACGTATGGCTCATACCATTCGACTTGGGCGCGGCGCTGCCCGGCCAGTGCGAGATAAGCATCCTGGTCCATCTCGTAGAGGAGTTTCATTTCATCCGGATGGCGCGTCCAGCGGTCCTCATTGTCCTCGAGTTGGCTCTTCCAAAAGCCGCGCGGAGCCATGCGCCAGCCGGATTCATCGTCACTGAAGACCATGCCGATCTTTTGCAAGACCATGCGCACGTAGGTCAACGGCGCGTGCTCGATGGCATCGACAGCCAGGTCTTTGCACACTTGGAGGAATTTCTTTCGATCGGCCACCAATGCCTGCCACTCCGGGCCGAGGGTCGCTTTATCCTTCGACTCGTTAAGCATTTTTTTGTAGCGGTCCTGATGCCACGGATACTGCGAGATATCCACCCGCGCCTCCTCGATGCGCGGACGCAGGATTTGGCGATACTCCGGCCATTTGCCCTGCTCGGTATTGACCAGCGGAAGGGCGGAGCTGAGCAAAAGCCATGGCCCTTGCCGGGAACTACCGGTATTCAGAATGATGACTACCGAGAGAGCCAGCGCCGCCCAGCAGGCCTTGCTCCAGCGCCACGGAAATCCCGCGAGCAGGACGCCGGACAGCATGAGCCCGAGCCAGATGGGACGTCCGTGCGGCTTGACCGCGATGATCAAGGCCGCGGCCATCAGGAACCAAAAGAGCCGCTTCGGATCGCGCAGGCGCTGCACCGGAAAGGCCAGGGCGACCGCCAGGATAATGCTCGCGAGCAGGACCGGCTCGGCGACGATCTCGTGCTCGTACCAGATCATGCGCGGCCAGAGCGCGGCCAGGATCGTCACAAACGGCACCCAGATCAGGGGGCGCCCGGTGAGATTCAGTGTGATCCAGCCCATGCCGAGGACAGTGACAAGCAGGCCGAAGGTGTGCTGGATGACCGCGATCGTCGCGATGTTGCGCCCCGGCAGGATCGGCGTCGGGATGAGCAGCAACGGATACACCCAGCGCCGTTTCGGTCCCATGTCCCACTTGTGCTTGAGCCACAGCGCCGAGGTGGTGTCGAAGTAGGAATTGCTGTCCGGGCCGTAGTAGCCTTCCGGAAGGGCGGTCAGCAGGGAAAGCCGAAGGATCGCGCCGAGCACCAGCGCCGGGAGGCACAGCAACACGCAACGCCGCCACGCGGAAGGTGGACGCGAAGTGGGAGCCACGGAGGGGTCGGGCATAGAGGGGCTGAGTGAAGCGGATGACGGAGAAGAATCAAGCGGGGAGCGAGACGCTCTCGTCACGAAGCCTGGCCTGCTTCCACAGGCTCGGGCACAGAGGGCTGCTGGGGATAGACCCAGTAGTGGTAGAGCCCGAACTTAAAGAACGCGATGAACACCTGAACGGTGGCGATGATACCCTCCTTCCAGAAGCCGATCAATTTTGCATGCACCAAAGGCGACCAGTCGAAGGCCCCGGCGACGACCTCCGGGCACTGCGGGAAGAGCCTCAGCAGCAGCAGAACGAGCACGTAGTTGAGCCCGTTGGCAACGCTGAGACACACCGCCTGCCGCCACGCGGCATCGGTCCAGTGCCGGTCGGACTTGAAGCCGACAACGTAGTTCCAGAGGAACAACAGCACGTTGATGATCGCCAGGCTCAGCGCGTAAGCGACCGAATCCCGCCAGCCAAACCCATGCGAAAAGAGGCGAAACAGCCCCGCATTGACCCAGATGCTCAAGACCCCGCCGACGAGAAACCAAAACAGACGTGCAAAAAAGGACTTCGAGAATTTCAATGGAATGGTGCTCTATCGTGAAAAGCGAGCGGCGCGCAAGCGTTCCCTCATCGCGCCGCTGATCTGACCCTATTCGTGACCAATCCCCTTCCCTCTCCCGCCATCCCCGACGCGCCGCGCGCAACCCCTTGGGTATGGCTCATGGTCGTCGTGCTCTTTGCGCTCACGCTCGCACTGCACACCCGCCACAATAATTTTCCCTTCACCTACCATCCCGACGAGGGCGGCAAGGTCGTGCAGGTGCTCGTGGGCAGCCGCAATTTTCACCACCCGCTGCTGCTCCTCCAGGCCACCGCCTGCGTCACGCGCCTCGCCTTCATCCCTCACGAGCCCCAGGCCACAGTGGAGACGGGTCGCTGGGTCTCGGCGGCGTTTGCCGCGGGAAGCGTGACCGCGTTCTCGCTGCTCGCGTGGTGGAATTACGGGCTGCTGATCGGGTGGGGCGCCGGGCTGGCGGTCGCGTTGCAGGAAGACCTGTTCGAGATGTCGCACTACATGAAGGAGGATCCGGCGCTGCTCTTCGGGTTGGCGCTGGCCCTCTTCGCCGCGCACATCTGGTGGCGGCGTCCGGGGCGGCGCTCGCTGCGCTTCCTGGCCATCGCCTGCGGGCTGGCGGCGGCGGGAAAATATCTCGGCATCGTCACGCTTTTCTTCGCCGTGCCGATCGTCATCTGGCACCACGCCGCCGATGCCTTCCTGCCCTCGAAGGCGCGCTTGAAATCGTTCGCCATCGTCTTCGTCGTCACCTTTCTCCTCTGTAATTTCCCGCTCTTCGGCTGGAAGATCTCCAGTCCCTTCCGCAGCATTCGCAACGAAATGGATGGTGTGGCCGGCGGCCATCAGGGCCTCACCCGCAAAGTGCCGCACGCCGAATACCTGATGTCGCTGAAAAGCAAGGTGCCGCCCGTGCAGTCCGCGCTCGTCGCCGTCTACGCCGTCGCCCTGCTGGCTACCGCACGGCGGCGCACCCCGCCAGAGTGGATCACCCTGCTCTTTCCCCTCGCCTACCTTGCGATGATTTCCTGTTCGCCGAAAATCGCCGAGCGCTACCTGCTGCCGGTCAGCGCCATGGTGCCACTGCTGGCCGCGCTCGGCGCCGGCGAGATCGGCCGCGTGCTTGGTTCACCGAATATCCCCGTGCGCACGGCTATCGGCCATGCCGTCGCGGCCGGCTTGCTCGCCTGGACGGCCTACGCCGAATGGCCCACCTTTCACCGCTCCTGGGATGGCTTCCAGCACGACGACCCCACCGCCGTCGCCACGTGGATCAAGACCAACCTGCCCACCACCGCGATCATCGCCGAGGACCACCGCGTCAATCTCTCCGCCACCAAATCCGACGGCCTGAGCAGCGCCGCGCGCGTCCCGCAAAAAGTCCTCGATGCCAGCTTCGCCCCCGACCTCGGCACGATCGACGAGCTCCGCGCCAAGGGCGTGGAATACGTCGCCGTCTGCAAACAAAACTACGGCCGCTATTTCAACGAGGACAAGAAACCGCAAGCCGGCGTCAAATCCGGCTACGACAAACGCCGCGACTTCTACACCCGCGTCTTCGAGGAAGGCGAATTGCTCCAGGAGTGGCCCAAGGGCCCGATCGCCTATCTCCAGCCCGGCATCAAACTCTACCGCATCGCACCGGTAAAACCGCAACCTTGAGCGGCCTGAAAATGAAAGCCGTCACGAATCCCAAAACCGTTCGATGCCACTGGTTTCGGTCCTGTCGACCAGCAGTTCTGGCGCTAAGTTTACTGATTACCTGGATCAAGACGGCATATAGCCTTCGTCCCGGATGCTCCTTGGTCATCGTGACTAATCAAACGATGCGGCCAGCGACATCCATCGAGTCTCGTCTCTTCAACGGTTCATAATCCACCGTGGAGCGATCTCACAAGCTGGCGCCATTTGAAGGACTTCGCGGGATCGCCGCCTTTATCGTCGTCATCTGGCACCTTCATTTGGCCTTCTGGATCACTTCGTACCCGGACATTGCTCAGCATCTTTCGTCACTGCCGCATTTTTTGCCCTGGCCGCTCCTGATCGGCATCAAGGGTCTCTCCAATGGCATTTTTGCCGTTTGGCTGTTTTGGATCATGTCGGCGTTTGTCTTATCGCTGCAATTCTTTCTCCGGGCACACGAGGGAACCCCCACGAGAGCTCATGACTACCTCGAGGATGCGTTCTTGCGTCGTTATCCACGCTTGCTCATACCGGTCCTTGCCTCGGTCGCCTTCGCCTATGTGCTGCACGCGTCGCACCTGATGCGCAATGTCCCCGCGGCACAAGCCTTGGGGGAGCCGTATGCGTCCGGTTGGCTGGGCAGTTGGTATACCTTTCCCGCGAGTCTCTCCGGCGCTTTGAAGTCGGCCGCCTGGCAAAGCTTTTTTGCCTATGATGGCTCGTCCACTTACAACAATGTTTTGTGGACCATGGAGAAGGAGTTTTACGGCTCTCTTTTCTTATTCGCCTTCCTGGGTGTCCTCGGGCATCGCCGCAGCCGCCTTTGGCTCTACCCGCTAATCGCGCTGGCTTGTCGCGAGCTGGATATGGATTGGCTCAACGCGTTTGTCGCCGGAATCGCGCTCTGCGATCTATTCGTCAATCGCCACAAACTATCCCACCTCCATCGCCCCTGGCAGCAGCCGCTCCATCGACTCCTCCTGAGCGGTTACACAACCGCGGCGTTCTGGATATTCCTGATTTTAGGTGCGGGGATGCCAGATTACCGAGGCGTTTTCCACCTTCTATTGGGCGTCGCCGCGATCGCGTTCACTCTTCTTTCCAAAGGCACACAACAGTTTCTTTCCAGCGCCATTCCGTTGTTTTTGGGCCGGATCTCGTTCGGACTCTATCTGATCCATATCCCCATTATTTGCAGCTTTTCGTGCTGGGCCTATCTCGCCGGTGTTGCGCGCATGGGGCACGTGGGCGCGGCACTCCTTAGCTCCGCCGCCACCTGTATAGTGTCGATCGGCTGCGGCTATTTACTTTATATTTTTGCCGATCGGCCGGGGATTCGGATTTCCCGTTATTTGTCGTCGCTGATCATGCGCCAATCTGAAGCGCCCGTCAGGCGTTGAAGCGACGACTCTCAGCGGGAGCTTTCTCTCCTCTTGCCTGACCCGAGCGACTGTTCGTTAGCGACCAGATCCAGCGGTTCAAAAAGAACATATCCCATATATCTTTTCGTGACGGCGCGGCGCTCGGCGGACATGAACAGGCTCGCGATGCTGTACCACAGCAGCATCGGCCAAGGCAGAGGAACCGGGCGGCGGAGTCGATCGGCTTCTTCCGGAATGTAGCGGACCACTTTCGGTTGCCAGCCCAGCTCGCGAAAGAATCCAAAGAAGTCGTCGGGCTCGAACCGAAACGGTGCTTTCTTCATCGCCTGGGTCATCCCCTGGCGCCGTCGGAAGCGATAGGATTCCCGGGAAAAGTAATCGGCAATCCGGTAACAGAAGGCGGAATTGGATTTCAAATCCCGGGCGAGAGCTGCCACCTCCTCCGGCTTCAGGTAGGGGATCACCCCTTCGGTGAGGACCAGGGTCTTCTGCGAATGGGCCGAGACCTCGGACAGGAACTTCTCGCGCTGCGCGGCGTCGGCCAGGTCGAGTTTGACCCGCACCAGCCGGCAGCGGGGTGCTTCCCCAGCCAGCTTGCTCTCTTTCAGGTCGATCACGTCGGGGAAGTCGACTTCGACCCAGCGCAGCGAGGCTGGCAAATCCATTCGATAAGGCCGCGTATCCAGGCCCGTGCCGAGATTCAAAATTGTATCCACCCCTTCCGCGATCGCCGCCTGAATGAACTGGTCAATGATATAAGTCCGAATCACCACCGACCACCCGACCAGCAATGCCCACCGAGGAAGATTTTCGACGATTTTCCGGCCCCGCTCACCAACCAGACGGGCGGCGAGTGGATCGCGAAATAAAGGATCGGGGCGTTCGCTCTCCAGCGCGCGATAGGCAGCGACCATGAACGCCGTGTCCGAAACATGCTGGATGGGAGACTCACTCATCGCCTTCAACGGGGACCGCGGATCAGGCGTTCCTTCGCGGCGCGGGCATACGCGGCGATGTCGGGGGCTCGCAACAGGCCCGAGACGATGACGACGCGGCGCGCGCCGGCCGCAATGATGGTATCGAGGTTCTCCAGTTTGATGCCGCCGATGCAAAAGATCGGGATGCGCACGGCGGCGTGGACGCGGGCGATGTCCTCCAGGCCGATGGCGGGACGGCCGGGCTTGGTGGGCGTGGCAAAGAGCGGGCCGAAGCCGATGTAATCGGCGCCATCCTTCTCGGCGGCGACGGCTTGCTCGAAGCTGTGGGTGGATTTGCCGATGATCGGGAGTGGCACCTCGCCGGCGAGCGCGCGGCCCGCCCGCCAGCGGGCGTCAGCGACGGAAAAGTCGTCCTGGCCCACGTGGGCGCCCTGCGCGCCCATGGAGGGGACGAGTTGCGGATAATCGTTGATGATCAACGGGACACCGGCGCTTTCCGTGAGTGGGATGATCCGGGCGCAAAGGGATTCGATTTCCGTTTCATCCTGCCCCTTGGCGCGCAATTGCAGGACATCGACACCGCCCGCAAGCATCTGCTCAGCGACACGCTCCAGATCGGCCGCCGGCGTGTAGCCGAGGTCGAGGATTCCGTAGAGCAGCGCGTCGGAGAGGGATTTCATTGCGGGGAATCGATCATGCCGCGTCGGGGGCAGGCAATGGGGAAATGGGGCTCATTGAACCGCCGAGACGCCGAGGCGCGGAGAGAAGAAGTAAGAATCTGCCGCCCTTGCCTCCCCTCAGCGCCTCCGCGTCTCGGCGGTTCCCTCTGCGATTCCCGCTCGCGAAGCACCAAACCTAGGCTATTTTTCCGGCCGCTGCATGAAAATCCGTCCCCTTTTGATGGCCGCATGGCTGCTGGCCCTCGCCATTTCTCCCGTTGGCGCCGCCGAGAGCTACTCCTTTGCCCAGGGATCGCGCGGCTTCCTGATCCGCGATTACAACGAAAAGCTCCTGGCCTGCTTGCGCGCCAGCTCTCCCGAGCGCGTCCGAGTGCCGAAGGCCATGGATGAATTCAACGCGGACACCGCGGAGAATACGCGCCTGCTCCAGGCGAACCTCAGTGGGCCGCATTCCGCACCGGGTCGCGCGGGACCGGCGGAGTTCGCAGCGATCGGGCTCGCGTGGCCGGAAGACTTTCTGCGCTGCACGAATCTGATCGATTGCTGGGAGGGCACGTTGAACAAGCTCGAAGGCTCCTCAGAAAGCGAGGACACCTTTCCCAACGTGACGTTTGGCATCGTGGGCTTCACGTCAGAGGACGGGAGCCTGCAGGAGTTTCTCCAGCAGGCCAATGCGGCGGCCAACGGGGCGGTCTTTCAACTGGCTCGCGACCGTCTTTCCGCCCGGGACGCGGCCAAATTCATCGAACTCGTCGAAAGCTATCGGCCGAAGAACACGAAGAAGAACCACGAGGACTTCGTGAAATTCGTGATTCGCAATCCGCACGCCGACCCGGATGAGCAGCAGCCGCGACCCGAAATCGCGCAACTCTTTGCGGCCTTCGATTCCATCCCGCAGTTCCGGAACATCCAGCTCGCGGCGACGCGCAAAAAGAGCTGGGACGAGGAACTACCGGAACTCCGGGAGCAAATCTTCGGCAGCGCCCAGCACCGTTCGCTGCGCATGGATCTCTTTTGTTTCGACATGACGGTGCTCACGAACGGCCCCGGAAAAAAGGCCCTGCGCAAGCTGGAAAAGATGCCTTGGCGGGAGGAGACCGCGCGCATGAAGCAGGTCTCCGCCGCGATGAAAGGGTCCTCCGAATACAAGGACGACGAGGAAAAGCGCGCGGACGTCCTCGAGCGCGAACGGTGCATCATCGACGGCTACGGCGAAGTGCACGACGACGACTACGATCTGCGGGCGTTTGCCTTGGTGCCGGTCAAGGAGTGAGGGGTTCTACCGCGATTCCTCCAACCGCATCCGGCGCTCGATTTCCTTGATGGTGGCGCCGTCGACGAGCACGCCATCGATCTCGGCGACGGACATGGGGATGCTGCCGCCCATCTTGCCGACGCGGGCCGGATCCTCGGTCAACTTACGGGAATTGGCCTCCTTGCCCATGTCGCGGATCTGGAAGGCAATGCCGCGCTTTTTTAGTTCGGCCTCGAGCCGGACGCAGGCCGGAAGCGCCTTGGAGGAGTAGATGATCAGCCCGTGGGTATCCGCGGGCACCACCAGTGTGCGTGCCGTTCCTTCAAGTCCGCCAGTGGTCGACGACGTAGCCCAGCATGCAGATCGCAACGATGACGATCAGCGGTTTCATGACTCGGGGAGATAAAGCTTTTCTCGCGCCGACTTAGAATTGAGACCCCGCCACCGAGCTACGGAAAGCCACTGTCGCTGTGCGGTTTGCAGAAAGCTTGGCGAGGTTCGTGTTCAGGAATTTCGCAGAATTGGCAGCGGCG
>NZ_JBDUCX010000131.1:0-18624 GCF_040003245.1 Chthoniobacter sp. | reverse complement strand
GGCAGCGGCGCGGCCGAGTTCGGTATCGTGGCCAAATTCATCGGAGAGCTTCTGCAGGACCGGCAGTGCCTCGGGGCGCTGCGTGTCGGCCAGGGCCTGGATCGCGGAGATGCGGAAGACGGTCGGGGTCTTAACCTCGCGAGCCCATTTCGGGAGCATTTCGAGGGCGACTTCCGGGTAGAACCGCGCAATGCCATAGAGGGCGTAGTGGCGGGTGCTGGTGTCGCCGGAGAGCAATTCGCCCTTCCAATAGGCCCACTCCGTGGCGGGGGTGATGCCGTAGTAGCGCATCGCCGCCGGGCGGGTGAGCGGCTCGATCATCGATTCGATCTTGAGCTGCGGGTCAATGTTCATGGCCACATCGGCATCCCGTACGCCGATGGCGCGGAGGGTGAGCAGGGCGTGAACGACGTCATTGGTCTCGGCGCGGAAAGCGCTGGTGTCGAAGTGGGTAGGCAGGTCGCCACCCGCGGCGCTGAACTTGGAAACGGCGCTCAGCGGGAGATTTTCGGTCAAGGCGAGCACCGCGGTCTGGAGGGCAGGCGTGGTGAGCTCGGCATGCTCCTGGGCATAAGCAAGCAGGGCGTCCAGCCGGGGCAGGGTGCCGTAGGAAAGCGTATAGCCACGGTCGGCGACTTTGTTCGCGGAGCGGGTGGCGGCCGTCTGGATGGTCACTTCCACCGGTTTGGCGGGCTTCAGTTCCACCTCGCCGGAGCGCAACACGATGACCACATTGCTGCCGGATTCAAACATTTGCCCGGCTGGGACGCGGACGGTGAGGGGGGCGGCCGTCCGATTCGTCAAAATCGCCCGGACGGTGTCGCGGCCATTGCCGCGGAACTCGGCGGCGAGCTGTTCGTGCTCGATGGCCGTATGCAAATCCGTGTTCTGCGCCTGGGTGGGAGACGGAACTCCGGCCTTGGCTGGCTGGGGCTGCACCGTGGCGGCTGCCGTGAGGGCAACGACGGCGGCCTGCGAAATCGAGGGCGAGGGCATGCTTGAGGCCGAACCCGTGGGCTGGGGCCACAGAGCCAGTCCTCCGCCGGCGATCACAGGAGTAAGGAGCGCGCAGATGGCGATGGATTTCATACAAGTATAACTGTGTAGCAACACTCCTGCCATCGGTTCGGAAATTTCCTTGTCCCTCTATAATTTCGCCGAGAAGGTGGAGGAATGAAGACCTATTCAGACTTTGTCGACCGCATCCTGCGGGAAGAGGGCCTCCTCCAGAAGCTCGTGCCCACCGAGGCGCGTAGCTACGATCTGCTGCTGAAGCTGCGGGCGGCGGATGACGCCCTGCTCACCGATCAGCGGCCCATCGGCCAGCCGCCCATGTTCACTCTGGTCCGTGGCGGATTGTTTTACGCCCTGGACGCAATCGACGAAGCCCACAAGATCTTCCAGGACTGCCCCGGCGACCTCGGTTCCTACTGGCACGGCATGATGCACCGCCGGGAAGGCGACTTCGACAATGCCCGCTACTGGTTCCGCCGCGCCGGAGAGCTGACCTTTTTCAGCGGACTGCATGGCGCCGCCAGCAAGTATTCCTCAGTGATGGCGCGGCAGTCGAACTGGGATCCGTATCTTTTTACCGGCGAATGCGAGCGCGCGCGCTTCGGGGAAACGGAAGGCCTGAAGGATCTGTCCGCCCTCCAGCGGCTCGAATTTGAAACGCTCTTCGCCTATTGCTGGCGAAAGAGCGAGGTGGGCTGAGGACGCAAACTCAGACCTTCCGCGGCCACGCCGGGTGGCGGATGATGAGGTCGAGGGCCTGGCCGAGCAGGGTGCGGCCGGGTTCCATGCGGTGCCAGGGGGAAGCGCCGCTGGGGTGCGGCAGCGGGACGAGATCGAAGCGGTGACCGTGGTAGGTGACCTGCTGCTGCTTCCCGATGATCTCAGTGAGCTTGTCGGAGGCGATGAATTGCTCGATGGCAAGTTTGCCGATGGGGATGACGAGCGTGGGGCGCAGCAGCGCGATCTCGGCTTCGAGCCAAGTGGAGCAGGTGGCGATCTCCTGGGCATCGGGAACGCGGTCGCCGCCGGCGGCGTTCTTACCAGGGAAGCAACGGCAGACAGCGGACATGTAGATGCTGGCGCGAAACTCCGCCTCGGTGATGCCACAAGCACGCTCGAACCATCCAAAAAGAGTCTTGCCCGCAGTCCAGGCAAAGGGCCGGCCCAGTACAGGCTCCTTGGTGCCGGGGGCCTGGCCGACCGTAATCACGCGGCTCCACACGGGGCCGCCGGAGACCGCGGGGCGATACATCTTCGGGCACAGCGTGCAGCCGCGCAGACGGGTGACATGTTCGTCGAGCTGGCGCTGGGAGGCGGAAGGACGGGCCATCAACCGAGGATGGTGCCGGGCACGATGGGGTGCCCGCGGAGAAATTCACCGGCATTCATGCGGCGCTTGCCCTCGAGCTGGATGTCGGTGAGGAGGACCGCGCCGCCTTGCGCCGCAACCAGCAGACCTTGTCCATCCGCGCGCAACACCTCCCCGGGCGAAGCCGAGACGTTGCCCTGCGGCAGGCCGGCGAAGATCTTGAGCTGGCGCGGGGCGGCGGGTGTCGGGAGAAAAGTGTGCGCGGCGGGCCACGGATTCATGGCTCGAATGCGCAGGTCGATCTGCGCCGGCGTGGCTTTCCAATCGATCAGCCCATTCTCCCGCGAGAGCTTCGGAGCGTAATTGGAAAGTGCTTCGTCTTGCGGAATGCGCGGCGCCCGGCCCGCCGCGACCAACGGCAGCGCTTCGGCCAGCGCAGCAGCGGCGACGCCCGCGAGGCGGTCATGCAGGCTGCCGCCGGTATCGGTGTCGGTGATCGGCGTCTCGCGCATGAGCAGGATGTCCCCGGTATCGAGGCCTTCCGCCATATACATGACGGTGACACCCGATGCCCGGTCACCCGCTTCGATCGCGGCCTGGATCGGCGCCGCGCCCCGCCAGCGAGGCAGCAGGGATGCGTGGAGATTGAGGCAGGCCAGCCGCGCCGCAGCGAGCACGGCCTTCGGCAAAATCTGTCCGTAGGCCATGACCACGATCACCTCGGCGTGCCACGCCACGATCTCCGCCACCGCTTCGGGTGCGCGCATTTTCACCGGTTGCAACACGGGCACGCCACGCTCGATAGCCAGTTGCTTGATGGCCGAAGCGCGCAGCTCCTGCTTGCGGCCGACCGGCTTGTCGGGCTGCGAGACGACGGCCACGACTTCCCACTCGGGACTGTCGAGCAGCCAGGTCAGCGCGGGCACACCAATTTCACCGGTGCCCATGAAGATCACGCGCATCTGCTCAACCATCAACCCGCCGTATTCACCGCGCACAAGATATCCTGCAGCACCTTCACCGGCGTCTGCGTCGCATCGATGTCCTTCACCAAATCCGGCCCGTAAAATTCGAGCACCGGTTTGGATTCCTCTTCATACGTCTCGAGCCGGCGGCGAATCGTTTCCTCGTTGGCGTCATCGAAACGGTTTTCCTTGAGCGCGCGCTTCTTCAGGCGCGTGACCAGCGCATTGCGATCCGGGCACGCGAGATGAAACACCCGTTTCACTTCGATCATGTCGTTCATGATTTTCGCCTGGTTCACGCTGCGCGGAATGCCGTCGAGCACCAGCGAATCGATATCCGGCTTGAAAGTGTGCGAGCCGACCATGTCGCCCAGGCGCGCCATCCAGAGCTTCACCGTGACCTCGTCCGGCACCAGTTCGCCGCGGCTGGAATACTCCAGGAACGCCTGCCCTACCTGCGTGCGCGTATCGAGCTGGCGAAATACGTCGCCGCACGCGCAGTGAAAAAAGCGCGGGATCGCGCCGAGGATTTTGCCTTGCGTGCCCTTGCCGCTGCCGGGAGCGCCGAAAATGAGATAGGTCCGATATTTCATAAGCTGGGGAGGCGCCCACTAAACGTAGCGTTGGGCCGCGTGCAAAGTGGAAAGTGAGAAAGGCAGAACATCCAACGCCCAACATCGAACATCCAATATCGGACGTTCAGCACCGAACATGGAATGGCATCATGGCAGGTCATTGGATGTTGGGCGTTGGATGTTCGATGTTGGATGTTCTGCCTTTCCCTCCCAACCCCCACCAGCCACGTTGTCCCGCTCATGCCCACCGCCCCGACGGACGTCCCCTCGCCCGCCCCAGCCAAACGCGACGCTTACGCGGCTTTCCGCTCTCCTTCCTATCGCAGCTACGCGATCAGCAGTTTCGTCGCAAACCTCGGCCGGCAAATGCTCGGCGTGGCGCTCGGCTACGAGATTTTCCAGCGCACGCACTCCGCCACCGCGCTCGGGCTCGTCGGTCTCATGGGCGCGCTGCCGATCATTTTCCTCTCCATCCCCGCGGGCATCGCGGCCGATCGTCTCAACCGCAAGACCATCATCCTCGCCATGCAACTGCTCTCCGCGCTGACCTCCGTCGGCCTCACGGTGCTGGCGCTCGAACACGTCTCCGTCCCCGCCGTCGGACCGCTCGCCGCGGGCACGCGTGGCTTGTACTGGCTGGCCGCCTTGTTCGGCGAAAAGACGGGCGTGGTCTTCGAAGCCGCGCAGCCGGTCATGTATCTGCTGCTCTTCATCAATGGCATCAGCCGCGCCTTTGGTTGGGCGGCGCGCGGCGCGCTCTTTCCCAATCTCGTCCCGCGCGCCAATCTCAGCAACGCCGTCATGTGGAACAGCAGCAATTTCGAGCTGACCTGCGTGGTCGGCCCCGCGCTGGGTGGCCTCGTCATCGCGCTGATCACCATCCCCGCGGTCTACGCCATCGATGCCGTCTGCGGCCTCCTCGGCTTCCTCTTCGTCCTCCCGATTCACGCCCCACAGGATATCGCCGAAACGCACCCGCATCCCTTGAAGGATCTCTCCACCGGCCTGCGCTTCGTCTTCGAAAACAAAATCATCCTCGCCACCATCACGCTCGATCTCTTTGCCGTGCTCCTCGGCGGAGCCCTCGCGCTGCTGCCGATCTTCGCCGACCAGGTCCTGCACGTCGGCGCCGTGGGCCTCGGCTGGCTCCGCGCGGCCCCTTCCATCGGCGCGGTGATCATGGCCTTCGTCCTCGCCCACCGGCCTCCTTTAAAACAAGCCGGCAACGCCATGCTCCTCGCCGTCGCCGGCTTCGGCGCGGCCACCATCGTCTTCGGACTCTCGCGCAACTACGCCCTTTCCTTCCTCGCCCTCGCCCTCACCGGCGCCTGCGACAACGTCAGCGTCGTCGTCCGTCACACCCTCGTCCAATTGCTCACGCCCGATACCATGCGCGGCCGCGTCTCCGCCGTGAACAACATCTTCATCGGCTCTTCCAATGAAATCGGCGCCTTCGAGTCCGGCATCACCGCCGCCCTCTTCGGCCCCCTCCTCTCCGTCGTCGGCGGCGGCATCGGCACCATCCTGGTGGTCCTGGCCACCGCTTGGAAGTGGCCCCAGGTTCGCACCATAGGCCCCCTGCAAACCTCAGAAAAATTGCCCCCGCCGGTGGATTAGGCATTGCCGATTACCCGTCCCCCGCTTCACTCTCGCGCGAAGATTCTCCGATGCTCTCGTTTTCGACTTGTTGGAACTCCGGCCGTCACCAGGACGGCGAAGCGATGCTGCAAGAAATCCTCGATCTCGGTTTTGAGCGCGTGGAACTCGGGCACGGCATCCGCCTGTCGCTCATGGAAGGCATCCAGCGCCGCTTCAACAAAGGCGGCCTCGTCATCTCCAGCCTGCATAATTTCTGCCCCCTGCCCATCGAGATCACCCGCGCCGCGCCGGACTGCTACCAGTTTTCCTCCACCGACGCGCGCGAACGCGACCGTGCCCTCCGGCACACCTTCCAGACCATCGATTTCGCCCAGCGCTTCGGTGCCAAATACGTCGTCCTCCATCTCGGCCGCGCGCCGATCGATGAAGCGACCGACAAGCTCGTCCACATGGCCGAGGTCGGCCTCCTGCATTCGCGCACCTTCGTCCGCGAGAAAATGGCCTGCATCAAGAAACGCGAAGACAAGGTGGCGCCCTACTTCCAGCGCGCGCGCGATTGCCTCGCCCGCGTCGTCGAGTACGCCCAAGGCAAAGGCGTGCAGCTCGGGATCGAAAGCCGCCACAGCTTCGAGGAAATCCCCAACGAGCGCGAGATGGCCACCGTGCTCAATGAATTCAACGTCCCGGAAGTCGGCTACTGGCACGATTTCGGCCACGTCCAGGTGAAGCACAACCTCGGCTTCCTCGACCATCGCGAATGGCTCACCCAAGCCGCCCCGCGCCTCATCGGCTGCCATCTGCACGACACCAAATGGCCCGGCCGCGACCATCTCGCCCCCTTCATGGGCGACATCGACTACGACCAGCTCATCCCCCTCCTCCCCAAGGACACCCTCTTCGTCTTCGAGATGAGCCCCCGCCGCACCAAGGAAGAAATCCTCGAGGGCCGGGAAAAGTGGATCAAGAAGTACGGAGCCTGAAGAAAAGGATGAAGGATGAAGGCGGAAGGATGAAATCATCCCACGTCCCCGCAGATCCTTGAAGCACCGCACCCGCCGTTCCCCCCCTTCATCCTTCATCCCTCATCCTTTGAAAAAAGTCCTCGTCACCACGCTCCAGATCGCCGTCACGGTGGCGATCCTGTTCGTGCTCTTTCGCGATCCGCACAAGCGGGCCGAGATGGCGACCACGCTGAGCAACGCCAATCCCTGGTGGCTCTTTCTCGGCTTCGCCATGTACGGCGTGGTCGAGTTCTTCGCCGGCTGGCGCTGGCAGATCCTCCTCCGCGTGCAAGGCATCACCCTTAGTTGGTTCCGTATTTTCTCCCTGCTCCTCATCGGCGTCTTCTTCAATTTCTTCATCCCCGGCGGCACCGGCGGCGACGTCATCAAGATCTTCTATCTCCTCAAGGAAACGCCGGGCAAACGCACCGTCGCCCTGCTCTCCGTGCTCGTCGATCGCCTCGTCGGCCTCATCGCCCTCGCCGTCTTCGCCGCCGTGCTCATCGCCGCCGATTGGCAATGGCTCATGAGTTCCACCGAAGTCTCGCGCTACGTCTGGCCGGCGCTGTTCATCCTCGGCAGCAGCTTCGCCGGCCTGCACGGCGCCTATCTTGTGACCAGCCGCGGCTGGATTCATCGCCTCCCCGCGCGCATGCCCGGCCGCGACAAAATCGCCGAGCTCGCCCTCGCCTACAATCTCTACGGCCGCGCCTGGCGCCCCACCCTCGCCGCCTTCGGCCTCTCCTTCATCGCGCACCTCGCCTACTTCGCCGTCTTCTACTGCACCGGCCAGGCCCTGCGCCACAGCGGCCTGCGCATGCCCACCTTCGGCGAGATGTGCGCCATCATGCCCGTCGTCAATACCCTCTCCGCCATGCCCATCAGCCTCGGCGGCCTCGGCGTCCGCGAAGGCCTCTTCCAGATCTTCCTCAACCGCCTCTGCGGCGTCCGCGAAACCGACGCCGTCCTCATCTCCTCCACCGGCTACCTCCTCACCTTCTGCTGGGGCCTCATCGGCGGCGCCATCTACCTCTTCTACCGCCCCACCGACCACGCCCGCCTGCGCGACATCAAAAGCGAAATCGCCGCCCTCGAGCACACCGTCGCCGAGGAAGAAGTCGCCCTGGAAACCGCCGAAAAAGAGAAGCGTTAAGCAATTCAGAAGGCCAATGAATCGCCACGAAAAGGCACAAGAGACACAAGAACGGCGAATTACGGAAACCAAGCGATTCACCTGGCGGGTGCCATTTTCCGCCGCCCATTCGGTCACGGAATATCCGATCTTTGTGCTTTTTGTGCCTCTTTGTGGCCATTCCCATCACTGCTTTCAGGCATAAATCACTCTCGATGCCCGCCCGCCCCTCACCGCGCCCTTTCGTCACCGCGAATTTCGCCATCACCTGGGACGCCCGCATCTCCACCCGCAACAACACCCCGGCGACCTTCTCCTCCCCGCGCGACAAGCGCCGTCTCGTCGAGATCCGCGCCGAGTGCGACGCCATCCTCGCCAGCGCCAAGACCATCGCCGCCGATAACATGACGATGGGCCTCCCCGACCCCGACCTGCGCGCCACCCGCACCAGCCGCCACCAAGCCGCCTACCCGCTCCGCGTCCTCCTCACCAACTCCGGCCGCATCAACCCGAAGTTGCGCATTTTCGAAAAAACCTTCTCCCCCATCGTCATCTTCTCCACCACGCGCATGACGGCCCCCACCCGCCACGCCCTCGCCCCCAAGGCCGATCTCTGGCTGCACGATTCCCCCGCCGTCGACCTCGCCGCCATGCTCACCACCCTGCGCACCGAGTACGCCGTCAAACGCCTCGTCTGCGAAGGCGGCTCCCAAGTCTTCCGCGCCCTCCTCCTCGCCGGCCTCATCGACGAACTCCACCTCACCCTCGCCCCCCGCATCTTCGGCGGCCGCGCCGCCCCCACCCTCACCAGCCTCGCCGGCGACTACCTCCCCCAGTCGACAAATCTACGCCTCCGCTCCATGGAAGTCGTCGCAGGCGAATGCTTCCTCCGCTACGCCATCTGCTCCGCAGCGTTAGCTCAGTCCCGGAGGGACAAAAGAGATTAGCCGGTCGGCGTCAGCCACCGGACCCCGCACCCCACCCGGTGTCAGCTCCGAAGGAGCGACAGAATCCCGCCGTCTCGGTTGCGGCCATCTTCACTTCATCCTACAAAACAGGATCGCCTAACTTCCAGATCGTCTCTTTCTCCGCTTCCATCCTGACGACCTGGTATTCTGAAACACCGGATGGAAGCGCGAGCTTGATGGTCGCCGGACTCGAAATAACGAGCGCACCTCCGAGTGCCCCCGCGATTTGCAGGCCCTCACGCCAGATATCCATGCCCACCGCACCCACACGAAGACCATCACGATAACGCAACAGCGTGCCTCTACCATTCGGGTATCTGACACCCGCGTAGACGCTGAGTTTCACCGTCTTACCCTGCAGATCACGAGGGATCGACCACGGGATCGTGCTGCATCCGAACTCGGCCGGTCCGCACGAAATCCCGAGGGCCAGATCGGGGCTGCCGTTAAAAAGGTTCGCTGATCCGCGGACCAGGATCTGTGCCGAGCATGGGCGGTCGTAGCGATTCTGAAAGTAGACGTGCAGGACGCAATTACCGCCGGTCACCTGCGGGCCAACGGTAAAACAAAAACCATCCCGCTCAAAATAGCGCCGCGTGATGCGCAGCAAGTAGTCGGGAGCTTTGTCTTTGCGCGTTTGTGCCCAGACCAACACCGCCAGGCAGACCACACCCAGCACAGGACAGCCAATCCGGATCCACCAGGTCACGGTCGCGGTGCCAAACATGTCCACCTCTCCCACCCACGCGATAAATCCCATCATTACACAGGCCGCCACGATCAAACCGATGGTGGCTTTAATACTTTCGTTCATGTTGATGGAATCAGGCTCACGGCTTGGTGGCCGCGTGCGGGTGACGGAGCATGGCTGCATGATAGACTTCGTCACCCGGGGACGCGTCTTTGGCCCAAGGCACGTTGTCCAGGAGCGACTCATCCACCGGTCCAAAGTCAATATGCCAGCCGACGAGCCAGGAGGGCTGAATCCAATAAGCAGCATTCCAATAGAGACGCCCCTTCAAGTATTCGCGCAGTTGCGGGGTGAGCCTATCGGGTGCGTAACGCAGCGCGGCGTAGCAAATCTTGGCTTCTTCGACCGGCTGATAGGGCTGGCTGGAGTGGACATAACCCGCCAACCAGCCATACGCCGTGACGCTGCAAGCACCGAGCAGGAAACCGAACAACAGTGAAAACGGTCTATTGAGTGCTTTCATGCAAAGAGCGGCTTGGAATCGGGAAAATGGAGGCCGGCCAACAAATCTAAGAGCGACGCATAGTCGAACACGTATCGTAAAGGAACTGAAGCTGCCGTGAAGTCTCGACTGCGCCCCGCCGCAATGAGCGAACGTGCGCCACGGCCGCCTCGGGAGTGAAGCCGGACGCAATGAGATAACCCGCCAAGAGCGTGCCGGTGCGACCGATGCCGGCTTCGCAGTGGACGGCGACCGGATGACCGAGGGCGCGCTGCGCCGCGACGAAGGCCAGGAACTGCTGAAACTCCTCGGCGGACGGCGCCGCGCCATCGGCCAGCGGCAAGAGATGAAAGGCAAAGCCCGCTGCGGAATACGTGCTCGCGGCACTCGGCATATTGAGGAGGCAAACGATCGCCCGGATACCCGCGTGCCATAGCGCCGGAAGCTCGTCGGCAAAGGCATCGAGAGCGGCTTCGGCGGTGTCATGACGCTGAGCGTGGATGAAAGGCATGGACATACCGGCGAGCACCCCGGGCACTGCCCACCAGACGTCGAGCGCCGTGGCGTCTCCCCCGAACCGCGAAACTTGGTTTCGCCCGAACCCATTACCGTCTCCGGGCGCTGCGGAAAAATCGGAACCCATGCCGCAAAGTCTGCCCGGCCAAAGCGACTGCGCCAAACCCAAACTGACTCCCCGGTTTGCTGTCTCTTCGGATCGTTGGACCACGGATGACACGGATGGGCACGGATAAAAGACCTCCCTGCCCCGGTTTTGGAATCCGTGCCCATCCGTGTCATCCCCGGTTTATCTCTTTGGTTTAAATTTCATTTGACGCGCTTAAATTGCGCGTTCATATATTGCTAATATGAATTATTGTACACTCAATTACAAGGAGAGAAATACGTGGCGGGCAGGCATTCCGGCCGCCTTGGAGTCGCTATCCACAGAGAAGCACCACCTACTTTCGGCTAGTTCCGACTCTAGAAATTGCATAACCCACGCCATCCTAAACTAAACGCTCAAATACCATGAACTGCACCCGCAACGGCAAAATCGCCCGCCTCCCACACCTCATCCGGGAAGAGATCAACCAACGCCTCTGGAACGGCGAAACCGGCCGCTCCATCACCGACTGGCTCAATGAACAGCCCGAAGTTCGCACGGCCATGAGCGCCTTCTTCAGTGGCAGCGAGATCCGCGAACAGAACGTCTCCGAATGGAAACAGGGCGGCTACGAAGACTGGCTCCGCCACCAGGAGGCGCTGGAAGTGGTCAAAATTCTCTTCGAGCAAGGGCAGGAACTGCAGGGAGAGGGCAAGGACTCCCTGCGCGTCAACGAAGTTCTCTCCCTCTGGCTGAGTTCCCGCTTCGTCGCCGCCACCCGGGAAATCCCCACCCTCGACGCCGAAGCCGCCTGGAAGAAGCAGCGCCAGATGTGCGATGACCTGATGAAGCTGCGCCGCGCCGAGCATCGGGCCGCGCATTTGGAATTGCAGCGCCGGGAAGTCCAGATCGAGGAAGAGCGGCTGGAAATGGAACGTTCCGAGGAGAAGCGCCGCGACCGCCAGGCCGCGAACAAGGGGGCCGTCAGCGACGTCCCCGAACCCGAGCCCGACCAGCGCTGGGAAGACATCAGCGACGACGCCAAAATCGCCTGGGCCCGCAAACCGGAGAACCTCGACCGCATCAAACCGCCCATGACCGAAGAGGAGCGCATCGCGCGCATGAAGGAATTTCTCCACATCAGTTGATCTCGGGCTCGCGCCAAGGACGCAGGCTCGCCAAGGAAGGTGGCGTGAGGAAAGGCGGCTGGCACAGCCGCCTCTACAACGCTTCGCGCGGGGAACGCCGAACATCCAACATCCAACATCCAACATCCAACATCCAACGCCCAACGCCCAACGCCCAACACCCGACCACTCCGCGCTCGGCTTCAAATTCTTTCATTGGATGTTGGACGTTCGATGTTGGGATTCGAGGCTGGGCGAGAAGTCCGCGGTGCCGTGGGGACAATTGGATGTTCTGCCTTCCTCCCGTCCTGCCCGATTTCATTCGACAGCCCCCAACCCCCTCGGGACATTGCCCGACCTTGCATACCGGCAATTCCATTCAGATCCGCGCCCCGCGGGAGAAAATCTTCGCGCTGGTCAGCGACCTGGATCGCTGGCCGGAGCTTCTCCCGCACTATCGCCGCATCCAAACGCTCGGCACCGGCGAAAAAGGAAGTATCGTGCACATGGCCGCCACCCGCTCCGGCATCCCTATCTCCTGGACCTCCGAATACTGGACCGACGAGCGCGCCCTCGAGCTGCACTTCCTCCATCTGCGCAAGTGGACGAAAGGCATGAAGGTCGTCTGGACGCTGACTCCGACCCGGGACGGCACGCGCGTCGAAATTATCCACGACATGAAATTTCGCATCCCCCTGCTCGCCTGGCTCGCCGAGCCGATCATCAGCGGTTTCTTCATCGAGAATATCGCCAACAAAACCCTCGCCACCTTCAAGGCGCACCTCGAACAGGAATGAGGCGCCGCGTTGTCATCACCGGCGTCGGGCCGATCACCTGCATCGGCATCGGGCGCGACGCATTTTGGCAGAGCATCCGCGCCGGGCGCAGCGGCATCTCGCGCGTCACCGCCTTCGACACCAGTGAGATCAAAGCCCATTGCGGCGGCGAGATTCGCGACTGGGACCCGTCGCGTTTCTTCCCACCGCACCGGCTCAAGCGGCTCGATCGTTACGCGCAATTCTCCGTGGCGAGCAGCCTGCTCGCGCTGGAGGACGCCGGCTTCCCCTGGTCGCGCGAGCAGCCGACGCCCCGCGTGGGCGTGAGCTTCGGCACCGCGCTCGGCGGCATCGCCAATGCGGAACATGAGCACCAGCTTTTCCTGAAAAAAGGCGCGCGCGGCGTGAACCCGACGCTCGCGCTGCAAGTCTTCGGCGGCAGCGCGCACTCCAACATCGCCATCGAATGCGGCTTCCGCGGCCCCGGCACCACGAATTCCAATTCCTGCGCCAGCGGCGTCGTCTCCGTCGGCGAAGCGATGCGCTACATCCGCGACGGCATGGCCGATGCCATGGTGGCCGGCGGCGCGGAAGCCCCGCTCAGCCCGCTCACTTTCGGCGCGTTCGATTTCATCAAGACGATGAGCCGCTGGGAAGGGGATCCGCCTTTCGCCTGCAAGCCTTTCGATCTCCATCGCGACGGCTTCGTGATGGGTGAAGGCGCCGCCGCGCTCGTGCTTGAGGAATACGAGCACGCCCGCCGCCGCGGCGCCCGCATCTACGCCGAGGTGCTGGGCTACAGCTTGAACAACGAGGCCTATCACATGACGACTCCGCTGCCGAGCGGCGAAGCCGTCATCGCCTGCATGCAGGACGCGCTGGCCGACGCGCAGGTCGCGCCCGAGACTGTCGATTACATCAACGCGCACGCCAGCGGCACCCAGCTCAACGACGCCAACGAATGCCTGGCCATCAAAGCCGTCTTCGGCGCCCACGCCTCGCACCTCGCCGTGAGCGGCACGAAGGCCTACACCGGCCATCCGCTCGGCGCGACCGGCGCGATCGAAGCCGCCATCTGCGCGCTCGCCCTGCACGAAGGCTTCCTCCCGCCCACGCTCCACTACAGCACTCCCGACCCCGCCTGCGACCTCGACGTGGTCCCAAACGTCGGCCGCGAGCAACCCGTGCGCGTGGCGCTGAACAACGCCTTCGGTTTCGGCGGCATCAATTCAGTGCTGGTGCTCGGCCACGTCGATTAGGGGCGTCAGGAACTCGGATGGGGCGTGCCCCCCTCTCTGTCATTCTGAGCTTGCGAAGAACCTCTGATTTCTGCCTTTCGTCACCAATCAGGCAGAAGATGACTCCGAGCTTGCACAGTCGACCACGCCAAAGATGCCAGAGCGATTTCAGAGGTCCTTCGCAAGCTCAGGATGACGGGGCAGGGACGCCTCCCGTCCTTGCACACAACACCCACATCACAATGCTTCCATCTCCCACCACGATGATTGCCGCTTGCCAGCATGGCGCTGGGTTGAAAGCTTCACACCCCGGCAATGCTTCCGCACTTCACCCCGCTCCAATGGTCTCTCGCGGTCTTCTCGGCATTCTGCATTGGCTTTGCCAAGAGCGGCTTCTCCGGTGCGGGACTCGTCAATGTCATCGTCATGGCCAGCCTCTTCGGCGCCCGGGAATCGACCGGCGTAGTGCTGCCCATGTTGATCTGCGGCGACATCCTCTCCGTCATCGCCTTTCACCAGCACGCCCGCTGGCCCATCGTCTGGCGCATGCTGCCGCCCACGGTCATTGGCATCATCGCGGGCTATTTCATCATGTTGAAGCTGACCGACGGGCGTGTCTTCGGGCCGATCATCGGCTGGATCATCCTGGTCATGGTCGTGCTGCAGGCCATCCGCCGCTGGTATCCGAAGGCGTTCGAAAAGGCGCCGCACACCCGGCAGTTCGCCTGGAGCATGGGTCTCACCAGCGGCGTGACCACCATGCTCGCCAACGGCGCCGGCCCGATCATGACGCTCTATTTCCTCGCCACGGAGACGCCCAAGTATGCGCTCGTCGGCACCGGCGCGTGGATGTTCCTGATCCTCAATTCCTTCAAGGTGCCGTTCAGTTGGCACCTCGGGCTCATCCACGGTTCGTCGCTGCTCTTCAATTTCATCCTCGTCCCGGCGATCGTCGTCGGCACCTTCGCGGGGCGGTATTTGATTCGCTTCATCAAGCAGGACCTTTTCGAGGGGCTGGTGCTGGTCTTCGCCGCGGTCGCCGCGCTGCACATGATCCGCTTGTTTTAGCTGGCGAGCCGACCGCCGTCCTCGCTAGCGTCCGCCGGCATGTGGAAGAACCTCTCGAACTATCGCGATGCCGCGCTGCTTTTTCTGCGGATCACGCTCGGCGTCGAATATATTTACGTTCACGGCTGGCCCAAGCTGGCCGGTGGCATCGCGAAATGGAAAGCGGTGGGTGCGGCGATGAAGCACGTCGGCATCTCGTTCTGGCCCGGGTTCTGGGGATTTATGGCCGCCTTTTCGGAGAGCATCGGCGTCGGGTTGCTGATCGTCGGCTTCTGCTTTCGCCCCTCGTGCGTCCTGCTCGTCATCACCCTGGCCGTCGCCGCGCTGAGCGATTACCACGCCCATGGTCTCGGCCAGGCCTCGCACGCCCTGGAGCTCTGCATTGTCTTCATCACGCTCACCTTTGTCGGCCCCGGCAAATACAGCGTCGACCAGGGCTGAACGCGTGGCCGGCAATAAATCGTCGCCTCCAACGAAGATTCCCCTTGCGGTGCGAACACCCCCGGCTTAAATCTCCACACCTAATCGCGGGGTGGAGCAGCCTGGTAGCTCGTCAGGCTCATAACCTGAAGGTCGTGGGTTCAAATCCCACCCCCGCAACCACTTTCTTCTTCTAGAAAGTGCCTCAGCAACAACAGCTTGCCGTCTGTTGCCGGAATCAGCTCGCAGCCCCTGGGAAACGACCTGTGCCCAAAATTTCGCGCCTCCTGTGCCCAACCCAACTCGCGGCGGTTCAAATTTCCCGAGAATTTGCCGCCGCCGACTACCCAGCACATGGCCTCCATTTACCTCCGCCACCGAACCTGGTGGGTGAAATTTCAGCATCCCGCAGACAAAAGAACCGTCCGGGCAAATCTCGAAACCCATGACCCCGCGCGGGCCAATTTGCTGCGCCGTCGCCTCGAACTGGAAGTAGCACTCCTCGCGCCTCGTCTCCAGGCGGCTGACCTTCCGTCCGGCATTCGGGAAATCGTGCGGGATGCCGGTGGTGAGAAGGCGCAGGTCAAGGCGATCGAACCGGCGCCCTCGATCGTCCGCGCGCAGGCCCCGGCGCCCGGCTCCGGGGAAAAGCCACGGGCCGCGATTGAAGCCGCCCTCCGAGCCTACCTCGACTTTATCCGTATCGAAAATGCGCGCCATCACGTGGCCGGGAAGCTGTCCATGATGCGGCGCTTTTTTGGCAGTCGGCGCGTCGAGATCGTGACGGAGACTCCGGCCCGCGCCGGCAAGAATTCTGCCGCAGTGCACTCGCCGTATTTCATGGGCGGTTTCGTCGATGAAATCACGTCGGTCGGGGTTCAGAGCTTCATGAACCAGTTGGGGGTCTCCAAAAAAACAAAGAGGCACTACCGCGAATTTTTCCACCATTTCTTCGAATTCTGCATGAAGTTCGAATTCTACCGGCCGACGAACTGGCACAGCCCGAATCCCATCGCTGCGCTCCCGAGCTACGTCAGCCGCAATCGGGTCATCGTTTTCCTGACGCAAGAGCAGGTAGAGCAGCAACTGCGGCTGTTGGCGGATCACCCCCGATTGCACATGGCCGTCGCCCTCATGATATATGCGGGCCTCCGCCGGGCAGAAATGCTGTGGCTCAGCCGAGACGCAATTTCAAAGGATCTTTCCTATCTTTCCATCGTCAACCGCATCGACAACGACCGCGACATCGAGAGCTCGCTCAAGACCGGTGACCGCACGGTGACCATCCTGCCGCCATTGAAAGCGCTACTTGAAAATTATTTGCCGGGCCTTCGCGGGAACTGGGTGATCCCCTCCTCCAAAGGCAAGCAGTGGGGCGGCGATTCGTTTTCGGATAAACTCCGGTCACTGAACAAGGCGGCCGGGCTCAAGTGGAACTGTCTGCATTATCGGCACACCTTCGCCACCCAACGGGCCTTCGTCGGATGGCCGTTGTTCCGGATCGCCAAGGAAATGGGAAATAGTGTTTCCGTGGTCGAGGAATACTACGCCGGCTTCATCAGGCCGATCGACAATCCATCCCCCGCTTACAAGGAGCCCAGCCCGGAGCTTTTATCGGCCTCCGTATCGTCATCGGAGTCCTCACCAGCGTCGGACTGAGCACCTCCGCTTTGGGTTTTGCGGGTTTCTCGCATCGCATCCAACGATTGCATTTTGGGTTGCGTGGGTTCATCTGCCACTCTTCGCAGCCTCCGCCCTAAGAATGACCTCCAACTCCGAAGCAAATCGTCCTCGGTCTGTGCCGCATAGAATACCGGTTGCTCGCCCGCTAGGAGCATTCGCTGCCCCGTTTCAAGTGCCCACCTAGCCACCCGAAGGCGACCAACCGCAAACTCCTGCAGGGCCTCATTGCACAAACTCTCGAGATCAAACTTCTTTAGTTCGGCGCGCACCGTCTCTGCACACAACGATTCGGCTCGCTCATTTTGGAATACACCGGCTGGCCAAAACTCGCGAGTAATGGCCTCTGCAGAAAGATCGCGCCACATTTCTGCGACCTTGTGCAGTTGGGCACGAGCCTCTGCGTCGACATAACGAAGCAGAAAATCTGCGTCCAGATCGAGCAGCACCCTGCGGAAGGTCTCCTCGGGATCGTAATCAAAACCCAAGATATTATGACCCTCACCGGCCCTCGAAGTGAACCGCTTGCTGGCAAGTGTCCGTTGGAATTCGCTGACGGCATGGGTCGCAGAGGCCGCGTCGCCTCGTTCCTGAGCTGCTTTCACACTCTCAATGAGACCTCTGAATAATTGGGGCACTTCGGAGTCGGTGAACTTTGGTAGTTGAGTGATTGCATAATCGATACGCCGCCAATAATCGAGACTGTCGGTCTTGGGAATGTCACCCGCATGAAAATAGGCATACGAGGTATCGAGGAATGCGTTCATCGACGCACACATCGACAACCAGTCCAGTTTCTCGACACCAAGGCGCGCGGCGGAATAATTTAAGAGCGAACCTTGCCATCGTCCGATTTCCGCGATGACGTCGCAGTAGCGATTGCCCTCGAACGCGGCCCTGATGGCGCCATATACGGCATCCATTTTGGCGATCAAAACTCGACCCGTTTGATTGGTCTCATCCGCCTCCCAAAAATAGGCGCCATCCGGGAAAGGTCGCAGCTTTTCAGCGATCCATCCCGTGGGAGTCGTGGGTTTTGGGCAAAAGAGGTGGCGTTCGAAGAGGACCACACTTGAACGTGACCTCCCAGCCGCCTTTGACGGGGCAAATAGCCATTCAAGTAAAGGCGGTTCGTCAGTATCTTGACCATCATCAGGCTCCGCCGAATAAAAGATGCGGCGCACACCTTCTCCTCCCTCCTCTCGGAGGGCTTTTCGAAGACGCTCTACAAGCGCTTCGGGCTCACCGGTGCACGGTAGGATTACCTGATACTGGAATTCGGGGATGGGCTGGACGCTGATCACTACCTGCTCGTGCGCCGGTAGGTATTGCATTACCTCAATTTTGGGTCGGAGGGCGAGGGTCTTGAATTTCAAATATCCTTTGTAAGGCAGCATCCGAAGCAGCGATCGACCCGGTTCGAAAAGAGCGCCCTGGAGGGCAAAGAAATCGCGGACGGCGAGCCGTCGAATCATCCATTTCTCCGCCATCTCACAATCGGTCTGCCAGATAAGGTCGTCGTTGGCATCGGGAGTGACATCGTTATTCAACTGCCAAAAGCTCGGCAACAATCCGATTCCCGTAACCTGATTGCGCATCGTAAAGACAGCCATCTCCAGCCGATTGAGGAATTCGTCTTCATTGTCTACGCGGACAAGATCGTGCGGGAAACCAACGGCGATGGCTTCAATCACCGATTCGCAGAATGTAGATTCGCCCGCCGCGAAGATAAGGCACCGTTGTATATCGGGAAAAAGCTCTGCAGCTATCCTATAGTCCGCACCTTCCAGAAAATGGATGTCTATGGGATACAACTCCATGTTTTCGGCCTTCTCACGCAGGGTTGCGAACAGGTCTTCGCACATTGAGTCGAATGTTGAAATACGTGTCCACGCAGTGGGCCGCAGCTCGGACGAAGACGCCTCATTGAGGATCTCATAAACGTCACCAAATGC
>NZ_JBDUCX010000343.1:0-5518 GCF_040003245.1 Chthoniobacter sp. | reverse complement strand
TAGCGCGACGGGGTTCTTCGACTCCGTTACACTCCGCTCAGAATGACACGCGAGGAGGAAGGTTCATATTTTTTGCAGTCGCCAAGACACCGCCCGGAGCACAGGGCTCCGGACGGTGTCGGATGGGCGGCTCACGCCACGAGGGCATGGCGGCGGAAGAAGCGGTTGAGCTCTTCCACGTCGCCGGCGGTTTCGTCGGGCTCGTGAAGCGCTTCGAGCCGCGGCAGCTCCGCCTCGAGGAAGCGCATGAGCACTTCGACCGGCGGGGCAACGGCGAGTTCGTCGCCGGCCTGCTTGCGCACGACGAGGGCGTCGAGCGCGGCGCGCACTTCGGCCTCTTCGAGCACGCTCCCCACGAGTTGCGCGAAGAGCATCGGCACCGGGCCGAGCTGGCGCTCGATCCAGCGGCAGGCGAGCAGCGGACGGAAGACGTAGAGATACTTCTTCAGGCTCACCGCCTCGCGGCCGCGCAGGTAATCGCGCCAGTTGCCGTGGGCCATGTGCAGGTAGTGCGCGAAGCAGCGTCGCGGCGAATAGAACTCCGCCGCGAGCGCGCCGAACTCGACGGCAAATACCGGGTCGTGGCGATACACGACCGGCGACTTGAGCCACTCGAGCAGCGGCGGGTTGCTCTTGCGAAGCAGCCGCAGCGCCTTGCGCAGTTCCCAGCCGCTGACGTCGAGGTCATCAGCGATCGGACGCTCGATCACGTCGCGCCGGTCCTCGACGGAGAGATACCAGTCGCGCCGGTGGACGTAGAGGAAGCGCACGTCGTAGTCGCTGTCGCGCGAGGCAAAACCCCACGCGCGGCTGCCGCTTTCGCAGGCGAAGAGCACGCGCACATTGTGCCCGGCCTCGACTCGGGCAAGCGCGTCGCGGACGCGCTGGTGGACTTCATTGCGGTGCATGACGCACCTCCTTTCTTTGGTGGATGATTACGTATCGCGGGTGGATGGGCGGGTCATGAGCGTATCTCTCAGCAGGCCGCCGGGGCCGGAGCGGTCGCTGAGCAAGATGCGAAGAGGGACGCCGGCGAGGGTGGTACTGTCGGGCAGACGCTCGAGACGCAGGCGTTCGCGGGCGGCGGCGCGGCGGCGGGCTCCCGGTCGCGCGAAGGCGGCGAGGAGCAAGCCGAAGAGTAACGCGCCATATCCCAGGATGGATGAGATGGACATGGGTGTGGGTGTGGTGAAAACGAACCAGCCTGCCCGGATGAATGGGCAGGCTGGCGCGTGGGTGGGTTGGTTGATGGGGCGGCAGGTAGGCCGATTCAAGTGGAGCCGGAGGTGGATTCGGCGCGGTCAGCGCGCGTCCAAACTCCTGTCATCCTGAGCTTGCCGAAGGACCTCCAATATCCCCTCTGGCATTTTGCGCACCGCTGTTATCGATCAGCGTGCGCAATCTCAAATTAAACTGCTGAAGAAGAAGGATATTGGAGGTTTGCCCCATGTTTCCGCAGGCGTCTCGCTTCGCTCGGCTTTCGACTTCGCTCAGGATGACAATGTTTTTCGACCACCTGGCGGACAGGCGACACCGCCGCAGCCCAAACGTGCGTTGTCCTGATGAGACTACCGCTCAGTTGAGCCGCTTTAGCCAGGCAGCCGCACCATCGCGTATTGCAGGCCGTCGATGAACTCACCATCGCGGAAGTAGCGGGCGCGGAGGCGGCCTTCGAATGCGTAGCCGGCCTTTTCGAGGATGCGCGCGGAGGCAGGGTTGCGCGCATAGACAGCGGCTTGAAGCCGAACAACGCGGAGTTCCGTGAAGGCCCATTCGGTGAGGGCGGCGAGGGCCTCAGAGACGATGCCTCGACCCCAGAGCGATTCACCCAGCCAGTAACCGATCTCGGCGCAGTGGATGCTGACGCCGAATCGGTCCGAAGCGGGGAGCGTAACCCCGATACCGCCGACCACTTCATCATCGACGGTGATTGCAAAGCGCGTCTCGGGGTTGCCGCCGCTGGCGATGGCGATCCACTGCTCCGCATCTTCGAGCGTGTAGGGATGGGGGATGTTGTTCATGTTGCGGGCGACGCTGTAAGTGCCGCCGTGCTTCATGAGCGAAGCGGCATCGGAAGGACGAAAGGAACGGATGGTGGATTGGGAAAGGGTGAGTTGCATGGGAGTGGAATGGAGCGTGGAGAGGTGGGTTGATCCTGACGAGTGGGCCTGACCCCGGCGGAGATGGATCTCCACCGGGGCTGCCCCAATGGTTGGCGCGCGATGGCGGCTACTGCTCGAAGCCGATGCGGGGCTTGACCGGCTGCGGAGCGGCGCCCGGGTTGAGCACTTCGGCGAGCGCGAACTCGTCGCAGCCTTCGCCGGGCTGGAAGGGCAACTCCCGCAGATCGGCGAGCCGCTGGGCGGCATGGCGCGGCAAGCGCCGGAAGGCGCGCTGATTCATGAGCCGGCCCGGGCGCATGATGGCCGGGTCGAGTTCGTTGAGTCGCGCATTCACCGAGCAGATGATGTGCAGCCGGAGCATGCGGCCGACGAGTCCGTCGGCGATATTGAGGATCGCGGAGACGGCCTCGCGATTATCGCCGCAGCGCGGCCAGAGCAGGCGTTCGGCATCCTCGATCACGATCACCTTGATGCGATCGGGGTGGCGCTTGTTCTGGGTCTGCCAGAAGGTCACGAGCTCGGGTTTCGAGAGCGTGTCGTCCTGCGCCGCGTGGAGCACATAGAAGACGTGGGTCTTCTCGAGCCGGCGCATCATGACGGAAACGAGGCTCGTCTTGCCGGTGCCGGGCGGGCCTTCGAAGATGGTGAGTCCGCCAGGGCGGCCACCCGTGCGCGCGGCAAATTGCTCCAGCCAGAGATCGATGTCCTGCCCGTAGCAAAGCTGCAGGAATTCATCGCCGGGATCGTCGGGCAATTGCTCGACGCGCTCGGTGAGAAAGACATCGTCGTGGCGCAGCATGTAGAAGAACGGCGCGGTGGCCGGGCGAGAGGCCTGCAGCTTGGCGGCGATCTCGGTGTGCAACGCGGTCGCCTCCTCCGCGGTCGGAGCGAAGATTTCTCCCCACTCGCGGCCGTTGCCAAACGCGAGGACGAAGGTGTTTTCGCCAAAGCGCAGGAGCAGCGTGGACCAGTGGAGTCGATCGGGCGCGGCCCGGCGACGGGCGCGGAAGATGCGGTCGCGGTAGGTTTCCGCGAGCGTGTCCACATCGGCGTCGACGATATCGAAGAGGATGCGGTGGATGGAGGTTTCGGCGAACCGCAGGGCGATGTCGGACATGACATCGTGCAAGTCGAGTTCGGTGGTGATGGACAGGGTTTTTAACATGAGAAGATGGATTGAATGAATGGGCGGGCGCGAAAGTATTGCCGGCCGCGCGAGGCCCGTGGTTCGCGCGAAAACGGTCGGGAGTAACTCGACTAGTCAAAGGGATCACCTCCTTTCGGTGTGGGGTTATTGATTGGTGAAATGAGAGGGGTGACCCCGGCGGAGCGATCGCTCCGCTGGGGCTTTGTCCCCCTCACAATGGTTGGCCTTCAGGTTTCTTCGGGCGCGGAGTCCGCGGCGTTGGCCGCGCGCGTCTTAAAGGTCGGGAGCAGCGCCGAGAGATCGTTCATCACGAACGTCTGGCGGCTGTCGGAGGCCTCGAGCGTCTGCAGAAACCGCAGTGTCGCGAGCGACGGATGGCTTTCGAGCAGGCGCGCCGCGTTGGCGAGGTGGCGCAGCGCGGCGGACTCACCGCGCGCCCGCTCGAGGGCGCCCTGGCCTTGCTGGCGGGCCTTGAGGGCTTCGCCGAAGGCTTTGCGCAGTTCGCCCGGCAGCATCACGTCACGCACCTCGACGGCGCGGACTTGCACGCCGATGGCCGCGGCTGGCGGCGCGATGAGCTCGCGGAGTTGCGCGCCGAGGGCGACGCGCTGGCCGAGCAGCGCCTCGAGAGTCACGCCGGCAACCGCGGTGCGGACGGCCGTTTGCGTGGCGCTGTAGATGTGGCCCACGTGATTGTCCACGGCTTGCACCGCCGTGGCGGCATCGACGATTTGCGTGGTGAGCACGACGCTGATTTTCACGCCGACATTGTCGGAGCTGAGCACTTCCTGGCCAGGGACCTGGAGGAGCGTCTGGCGCGTGTCGATGAAGGCGAGGCGGAAGTTAACGCCCCAGCGCACATGCAGACCGGCGGCGAGGGTCTCGACGAGTTTGCCCTCGTGATAGAGCAGACCGGCGAAGCCGGCGTTGACGATGAACTCGCGGCGGTAGTGCGAGCGGATGACCATCGTCACGACAAAGGCAACAATGGCCGCGAGCAGGGAGAGGAGGATTTGATCGGAAGTCATAGGATGTGGGTGTGTTTGTAGGTTGAAAGTGGGGATCCGCGGCGGTGGCCCACGGCTCGGCAGCGGGCAGCGCGGCCATCGGCCGGCTGCGCAGAGCTGCGTGGCGGTTGCGCGAGTGCGCGGGGTCACCGACGCGGATTGGTTTTGGGAGTCGAACCCAGTCGGGGGTGAGCCGATTTGCCAATGACCGGAGTGCCTGGAATGCAGAACCACAGACGGCGATGCCGTGCGGCTGATAGGTTCTCCGGTGAAAATGAAAAATAAACCTGGAGCGACAAACGCCAGGCGACCAGCGGGCGGTGCTTTACTTTGCGGAACGCGAGGCGTCCTGCTCCTGCCGCGTGGCGATGGGCACGTAGCCGATTTCGAATCCCTTCGGCGGGGTGACGAGTTGAGCGGGATCGAGGTCCGCGAGTTTGCCCACCGTGGGCGGCGCCAGATAGTCGCGGTCTTTCGTCCAGGTGCGATGCAGTTTCTCCACCTTGATCTGTAGCTTCTCGCGTTCCTCTTTGGTCAGATCGGCATTGAGCAGCGCCGGTTGATCCGCGAAGCGATACCAATAATAAGTCACCACGCTGCCGTCGCCGAGATGCGCCTGGAAAGGGCCGGCGACTGGACCGGGTTTCTTGAAAGCGCTGTCGGGGGCCACGGGTGTATCGTAGGGCTCGGACGCTTTTTCCTTGGGCCGATCAAAGGACAGCTCGGCCAATCCCGATTTTGGCGGCACCTCGTCGGGCTTGGCGACCAGCCAGTGGTCTTTTCCTCCGTCATTCTGGAGGTGAAAATATTCCGGCAGGACCGCGCGTGGGCCGTTGGGCGCCTCGACCTTCTTCACGAATTGCTCGCTCCATTTGTAACCATAGGTCGTCGGGTCGGGTGCGATGGGCGTCGCGAACGAACTCCATTCCATGGCCACCTTTTTCTCCTTGGGAGTCTTCTCCGCGTAGATTTTCCAAGTCGATCCACCGTTGGCGCGAAAACTCTGCACATAGGAACCATCGGGATTAATCGCTCCGGTGACGGCCGGGCCACCTTCGAACCACACCTTCACGCCGTCCCAGAGGGCTTTCTTGTTGTAAGACGTCAGGCGGTGCAGGACGACGGTGTTGCCATCCGGCCCGACGGGAAAAGAAGTGAGCCGGGATTGCGAGCTGGATATTCTGCATGTGCATTACGCGGTGCCGCACGCGACTGCGGCGATTTTGGCGCGGGCGATGTTG
>NZ_JBDUCX010000342.1:0-5529 GCF_040003245.1 Chthoniobacter sp. | reverse complement strand
TGCGGACAACATTCCAAGCGGCCCTTCCCCCTGTTACAGCACATTCCCGCAAAGGAGGAAGGGCCGCCGCTTTTTTTTGAAAGCGTGGGGAGAATGAGTTTCCGGGCTGCCTGCGCTCAGGCGGCGTGCAGGGCGGGCAGGCTCTGGCGGATGCTACGACCTGCGACCTCGCGGATGACTTTGTCGTGCTCGTCGGTTTTAACAATGCTCCACGACTGTGTCGCATCCGCGGCGAAGGAGGTCTTGGTGATAACCGTGCCGGCGGACTCGGGCACACGATGGCCCCAAGTGAAAGTCTTGGTGATCGCATCCCATACCCCTTCATTTTCAATCACCGAGCCGGTGGCGAGGAAGGCCCAACTGCGGTAGACCTTTCGCTCGGTATCGAAAGTCATGATCGTCAGGCCGTGAGCCGGCGGCGCGCCGTCATTCGATTCCGTAGACCAGGACTGGCGGAGGAACCGCCCGTTGAGGATCCATTCGCCGAGCTCGGTGCGCCGCGCGTCGGGGCGACCGGCGATCTCGTCCTCCCACTGGCCGGCGTAGTGGTGGAGTTCTTTCAGTTCGGGGACGTCGGTGGAAGGGCCTTCGGCAATGTCTTCGCCGGCGTTGACCTGGCAATTCAAAATGGTGGCGGGTATGGAGACGGTGAGAACGACTGACTTCATGTCATGCTGAATCGAACGAAACTCGTGTGTTGGTTCCCCAGCGCGCGAATCGTCATATTCGCTGGAGTTTACGTGTTCTGACGGATAGTAAACGGACGTAACTCGATGAGGCTTCTCTTCTTTCTCCTGCTCGTTGTCTTCCCGCCGTTTTCGTCCCTCCTTGCCGCGCCGCAGTGGACCGGGCCGCTGCGCTACGAATTTGTGAACCAGCAAACGCAGGTGGCGCTGATGGCGGAATTGATCAGCAACAGCAGCCGTGAGAATGCGACCGGCACCTTGGAAGTGCAGCTCTGGGCGGGTGCCGAGCCGTACGAGAGTGGCACCATTCACGGCGTATTGCTCGGGAGCGCGAAGCTGGAGGGACTCGGTGCCGGACAGGTTTACAAGGGCTTGCGAAAGACGGTGCCCTACACGCCGCCGACCGTGCGCGGCAACTACTACCTGACGATGTTGCTGCTGGAGTTTCGTGGAGGAGCCTACGTCATCGTGCAGCACTCCAGTTTCACCAACCCGGTCAGCCTTGGGCCGCTGCCGCTCTTCACGATGGAGGGGCCATGGCGTTACCAGGTGAGTACGGAAGGTGGGACAGTGGACATGGGCGTGGCGAAGATCAGCCATCGGCGCACGGGGAATACGGGAGGCTTGAAGCTCGCGGTGTGGGCAACGGCGGCACCATACCGCGGCGGCTCATTGCGTGGTTTTGAAATCGCCGAGGTGCGGAAGGATGCCCTCAAACCGGGCTTCGCCTATACCAATGTCGCCAACGTCGGCAAATACGTGAAACCGCCGCCGGGCGAGTATTATATGTCGCTGGTGCTCTTCGAGTGGGACGGCAAGGAGTTCGAGGTGGTCGCACACCTTGAGTCGAACGGGACCGCGCACTTTTAGCATCCTCGACGCAGTGGGCGCCGCCGGCCTGGCAACCGGTTTTTTGCTTGTCGGACTCCTTGTCCTTTCGATATGACCCAAACGCTTTTCCCAGCCAGAATATGACTACGCTTACGAGAGCCGTTTTGTTGGTCACTTGGATGGGAGGGTTCGCCGTGCGGGCTCAGGATGCGCCCGCGGCGGGCAGTGCGGGCCGCGAGCCGGCAGCGACGCCGGCCCCTCAGGCCGAAATGAAAAAGTGGCTCGACGATCTGGACGATCAATGGCGGGCCGTCCTGACGAAAGAGGTGACTGTTCCGTATGATCTCGATGTCAGCAAGGCGCGGCAGCAGTATTTGGCTGCGGTGGAGGCGGGCATCGCCAAGGCGACCGGAGTGGGTGATCTGGAGGGCGTCCTGGCGTGGCGCAAAGAGAGAGACATTTTTCTGACGGCGAAGGACATTGCGGTGGAAGGAGATCCCGACGTTCCTGGCGCCCTCAAGCAGTTGCGGGGGAGTTGGACGACGGAGATGGCGAGACTGGCCAGGGATCGCGTGGATAAAACCAAGACAGTGCAGTTGCGCTACGACACGATCCTCGCGAACGCGCAGACGGTTTTGACGAAGCGCGGGCGCCTCGACGACGCGATGCTGATCAAGGACAAGCGGGAAGTCATCGTTTCGACGTGGTTGCAAGGGGGATCGGCGGCGGCGTCGAGCGCATCGACGGCGTCCGCAACGCTCAAGGCTTCGGCGCCTTCGCCGACGGCAGCGAAGCCCGGGGCGCCGGTTGGACGGCCGGTCAATGCAGGCCTCATCGCCAAGGTCGAGGTCCAGGATGCGGGGGTGGTGAAATTGGTTACAGACGAAAAGCTCTGGAGCGATCGGGACGTCAAGATCACGGAGATCCCCGCGGCGTTTGCCGGTTTGCAATTCACCCAGCACAAAGCCCATGGACAGACTGTGAAGTTCAAGGTGAAGACCGACGGCATGGTCTATCTGGGATGCCCGGCGCGCTGGGGCACGACGGCGCCGGCGGAGGACGCGAAGACTTTCATGAATGCGGAAAAGCTCGCCCAGCAGGGCTGGGTGCGGGAGGAGCCTTACGAGATCAAGACGACGGCGGCGGACATGGCCTTCCTGATTTTCTCGCGCAGGTGCAAGGCCGGCGAGGAGTTCAACTACCGCACGGACAAGTATGCGCCGCCGATTTTGCTGCTGAAATAGTTTCACGAGATCGTTGGCCGCTGGCGAAAAAGATTCCGCTCCCGGGTGAATGTGGGCAACTTCTCCGCCGTCCCTTTCCCCGCATGGTTCGTCCGCACCAATTTTTCATCGCTAATGGCTCCGCTCCGGCGTATTGAGCGGGTGCTATTTCTGGCCTGTTTCGTCGCCTTCGCCTGGTTTCACCAAGGCGGCGGGTGGAACCAGAATTCGCGCTTCGCGGAAGTGCGCGCCATCGTGGAAGAGGGACGTTTTGCCATCGATGACTTCCTCGTCTATCAGGTCGACCCGGCGGATGCGACCGGCCACCGCTTCGTGCGGCTGCCGCTGAATCACGCCGAATACACGTGGGAAGGACAGGTCCGCGCACTGTCGTGGGTGGATATGTCGTATGAACTGTATCCGGTGAACGAGGATTCGCGGACGCCCGATGCGAAGAATATGCCGATGATCGAGGAATGCTCTTCGGGCGATATCGGCTATGTGCCGTGGACGGGGGAGTTTCATCCGAACAAACCGCCGGGCACGACCTTCCTCGCGGTGCCGGCCTATTGGCTGATCTATCATTTCGAGAAGTGGCGCGGATGGAACCCTGACGACTGGTGGACGCTGACGGTGAACGCGTGGCTGACCTCGGCCTTCAGCGTGGGGTTCATCTCGGCGTTCGGGTGCGCGGTGTTCTTCCGGCTCGCTCGTGAAATGGCGGGCGGCAAAGCGCTGCCGGCATTGCTGGCGACGCTCGCGTTCGCTTTTGGCACGACGTTCTTCCCCTTCGGTACGCTGCTTTTCGATCATGATCTCACGGCGATCTTTTTGCTGATGGCGTTTGCCTGTCTGTGGCGCGTGCGCGGAATGGAACGGCCGGCGCCCGGGCGGGTCGTGCTGGCGGGAGTGTGTGCCGGCGTGGCGGCGATCACGAATTACATCGCCGCCGGGGCGGGAGTGATTCTCGCGTTGTATGCGCTGCGGGCCACGCTGCCGGCGACCGGCAAGGTGCGTTGGAACTGGCGGGCATTGGGATGGTTTTCGTTGGGCGTGGCGCCGCTCTTCGTCGTGATCTGCGTCTACGATTGGGTCAACTTCGGCTCGCCGTTCAAGCTGGCGAACGATTTCCAGAATCCGCTCTTCCAGGACACGCGTGCTTTGCTCGGGATGTTTTACATGCCGAATCCCTACGTCGCGGGGTTACTTACGATCTCGCCGTATCGCGGCATCTTCTTCCTCGCGCCGGTGACGATCATGAGCATTTACGGGCTCTTCGTGTGGCTGCGCGAAAAGACCTGGGTCGCCGAGGCGCGACTGTGTCTGGCCATCTTCGGCTTCTTCTTCCTCGTGAATGTTTGCTTCAATGGCTATCATGGGGGCTTCGCGGCGGGACCGCGCTATCTCGTGCCGGGCCTGCCGTTTCTCGGCCTGCCGTTGGTGGTGGCGTTCATGCGCTGGCGCTGGCTGACGTCCGCACTGGCGCTCGTCTCGATCGTGCAGCAGACGCTGCTCACGGCGACCGACGCGCAGAACTCCCTCGCGGTGGGTGGCCATGCGCGCATCGACGACGCGCATCGCAAGGACGACTTCTTTTGCCAGATCGTGGGCGAATATGCGTGGCCGCTCTTTGCCTATGGGCGGGCCTGGCCGGTCCTGAACCAGCTGATCGCCGCGCGGCTCGACAAGGCGGATTCGGAGTTCAAGGACGATGGCGTGGCGGAGCCCGAGCGGAAGGAGAACCTCGCCAAGCTGGAGAAGACCATGCGCGCGAGCATCGCCCGCGGGGACTCCAGTCCATTCATCCTGGGCGCCATTCGCGGGCCGGTGTCGGTCAACCCGATTGGCGCCTACGATGGCCTGCTTATCTTCACTATGTTCCCGGCGGGCTCCGTTCAGACCGATTGGAATTCCTTCAACGTCGGCGAATTCTTCTTTCCGCAAAGCCGCGCGAGCCTTCTGCCGCTGCTCATCATCAGCGGCGGGCTGGCCGGTTTCTTGATCGTGCTCGCCGCGCGCCGCGATCGGCTCAGTGCGTCGGGGAGTAGTCCGTCGCCTTGAGGAAGACGGATTTTACGCCGTCGGGAATGGTCAACGAGCCGCCGCCTTTATCCTCGCTGGCCTTCTTCGCGGCGATCCAATCGGGGTCCGCACGGAAAGCATCGAAGAAGGCCTTGGCGGCGTCCACGCTGGCATGGGCGAGGAGATAGACGAGGGTATTTTCGGCGTTGGCTTGGTCGGGCAGGAGTTTCCAGTAGAAGAGATTCGTCATGCCGTGCTTGGTGAAGAGCGCGATGGTGTGATCGCGGAAGCGGGCGTGGAGGAGGGGAAGATTGTTCGGCGTGGTGGTGTAGGTGCGCAGCTCGAAGACGCGCGCGCCGGAGCCGGTGGAGGGCTTGATCGCGGGGGAGAAATCCGTGGCGGAGAGGAACTGCTGGTCCACCTTGGTCACGAGCTTGCCGTTCACTTCGGATTCCGTCTTCGCCTTTTTCCAGTCTTCATCGGCCGCGAATTCCTTCCACGCCGTTTCGCGCGCTTCGCGGCCGGGATAGGCGAGCACGTAGATGAGCAGGTTGTCGGGATTCTCGATCGGCGTCCAATAACCGATGTTCGTGATGCCGTGCTTTTCGAAGAGCGCCACGGTGTGATTGCGGAAGCGGGCATTGAGATCATCGAGCTTGCCGGGGGCAGCGTGGTAAGTGCGCATCTCGAAAACGCGCGTGTCGGGGTCGGCGGCGACGGTGGTGACGCTGGTGGCGAGCATGGTGAGGGCGAGGAGAGGGAGGAAT
>NZ_JBDUCX010000341.1:0-5543 GCF_040003245.1 Chthoniobacter sp. | reverse complement strand
GCACGGCTCGATGTCGCCGCGCGGGTTCACGTGGTGCGAGATGCCGGTGCTCATCGGGCAGAGCGCGCGGCCCTCGCCGTCGTAATAGGCATCGATGATGGCGATGGGCACTTTTGCGCGCATCTCGACGACGAAGCGCCGCACCCGGACGAGCTGCGCAGGCGTGAGGGCGAGTTGCGGATTCATCTTCGGGCCGACGGGACGATAGGTGTGAAACCAGCAATAGTGCACGCCGCGGGCGATGAGCTCGCGGAGCCAGGACTCGGTGCAGAGGTCGTCGATATTCGTCTGGCACACGCTGGTGGCCACACCGGTGAGGATGCGCTCGCGGAGGCACGCGTCGAGACCGCGCAAGGTTTTGCTGAGAACCTCTTTCTTGCCCCGGCGCTCGTCGCTGACGATCTCGCGGCCCTCGATGGAAATGAGCGGCGTGGCATTGCCGATCTGGCGCAGGCGCCTGGCGACTTTTTCGGTGATGAACTGGCCGTTGGTGAAGACCTGGAAGTAAGCGTCCGGATGCGCGGCGAGCAGGTCGAGCAGCTCGGGGTGCATGAACGGCTCGCCGCCGAGGATGCCGAAGAAGGCGTTCCCGTGCGCCTTGGCGTCGTTGATCGTGCGGTTGAGCGTGTCGAGATCGATGGCCTGCCGCTCGGCTTCCACATCCACCCAGCAGCCCTGGCAGCGCAGATTACAAGAATTGATGATCGAGAGGTAGAGGAACGGCGGAAAGAATTCGCCGCGCTTGATCCGGTGTTTGAAGCGCTCGACGGAGAGCATCCCCTTGACGCCGAAGTTCCACATGAATTTCCCAAGCAGCCGCGGATCGGTGGTGCGGAGGATGCGGAGGGCGAGGGCTGGGAACATGGCGAGCTCCAAGGGTGCCGCATCCCGGCGTATTCGCAAAAGGAATTGTCGTCCGCCCCCGGGGAAAGAGCCCGACTCAAGGCGTCTTCACGGCGCTCACAGCGTAAAGGCGCGTGATTTTCTTCGCCGTCCGGGGCGCCGAGGCTATTCTCGCGGTCGTGCTCCCCTATGCAGATTGTTGAAAACATGCGTTGTGCGATCTGGTTTCACCCGAGGCGATGAAAGAGACCTCCAAAGCAATGCGCAGAAGGCAGAAATCCGACTACCCTGTGGATTGGAAACAGGTTTTCCAAGGGAGGGGCCTGGATGTGGGGCCCGGGAACGATCCATTGACGACTCTTTGGTTCGACGGGATGTCCGAGGTCGTGCTATTTGATCAGCAACAGGGAAACGCCAATCGGCTGTCGTCCTACTTTCTGCCGGAATCTTTCGATTTCATTCATGCCAGCCAGAGCCTGGAGCATATGTATGATCCCACGGCGTGTCTCAAAGATTGGCTGACGCTCGTGAAGAAAGGCGGGTGGGTAATCTGCACGGTGCCGTCGTGGGAATTATACGAGGGAATGATCTGGCCGTCCCGGTACAATTGGGATCACAAAAGCACCTGGAGCCTGTCGCTCAATGGATCTCCCGCGCCGATTCATATCCACGTGCCGAAGTGGCTGGAAAGGCTGCGCGCCGAGGATGGAGTTATCCAGGAATGTTACTATCAACTTTGCGATGAAGGTTATAACTACCAGCTAGGTACGCGACTGGATCAAACCTTTCACCCGGACGGGCCGGAAGCCTTTATCGAGTTCGTGATGAGACGATGAGCCTCGCGCGTTTACTTCTCCACGTCGGTGCGGAACGGTGAGGCCGGCAATCCCGCGCCATTGTAGAGGTTTACGTTGGGAACATTCGTCCAGCCATAGCGCACGGCCACGGGCTTGGTGACGGCATCGGCGGAGACGGTGACGGTGGCACCTTTGATCTCCGCTTTGGCCGGCACGAAGTTCTTGTCCTCACCGGCAATGGTGAAGCCCTTCAATTCGCCGTCCTTCGCCACGAGCCCGGCCGCGTGCTGGAACGTCAACACGGCCTTGCCGCCGTCGACCCGGAGCGAGTCGAACGTCGGGCCCGAATACTCGATCTTATCCCCATAAGCCAGCGCCCGCGCGGCCAGCGAGAGACGCGTGCCGACGGGTTCCTTGTGTTTGGGATGAATGTTCGTGGGCTCGCCGAAATCGGTGATCACCGCGATGGCGGTGTGCGGCACCGTCTGCGAGGTGAGAAGCTGCGCCTCCCGCAGTTCTGGCGTCTGGTTTTGATGAGGCGCGATTTGCACGAAGAAGAAGGGGAAATCGCCTTCGCCCCACGCCTTGCGCCAGTCGGTGATCATGGCGGGGAAGAGCGTGCGATATTGTTTTCCACGCTGGCTGTTCGCCTCGCCCTGATACCAGATGGCGCCGCGGATCGCGTACGGCTGCAAGGGCGCAACCATGGCGTTGTAAAGTCCCGAGGGGCGCCGCTTGTTTTTCGTCGGGTCTTCCGGGACCACCGGTTTGCGCGGCGGGGGGCTGCCCGCAGCCTTCGCTTTTTCGACGTTGGCCTGCCAGGCCGCGGTGAGCCGGGCCTCGTTCTTGTGGAAGTTTTCCACCGCAGCGGGCCATCCTTTGATCGCGGCGTCCTGCGCTTCGAAGATGGATTTCAAGTCCGGGTTCGCGGCCAGCGCCTCGTGGCTCGTCCACGCCTCCGCCGGTGTGCCGCCGACCGAAGTGCTGAGCATCCCCACGGGCACCTGCAACGCCTTGCGCAGTTCGCGGGCGAAGTAGTAGCCGACCGCGGAAAACAGCGGAGCGCTACCCGGGCTGGTGATCACCCACTTCCCCGGCACCTCACTGAGTGGCGTATCGCTGGCGTTGGCCGCCACGGCGAAGAAACGGAGTTGCGGATCGTTGGCCGCGGCGATGGCGGCTTCCGCGTTGATATCGCCCTTGAGGGTGAAGGCCATGTTCGATTGCCCGGAATTTACCCACACCTCGCCGACGGCCACGTCATTCACCATCAGCGTATTCGTACCCTTCACCGTCAGGGTCAGGCTGTCCGCCGCCTTCATCGCGGGCAGCGACACTTTCCACTTTCCGTCAGCGCCCGCCTTCGTCGTCTGCGGCTCGCCTACGAGCGAAACAGTCACTTCTTCTCCGGGATCCGCGGTACCCCAGACCGGAACCGCGATGCCGCGCTGGAGCACAGCGTGATCCGAAAAGAGCGCGGGCAACTTGACGGCGGCTTCGACGTGCCGGGCGGCGGCGAAACTGAGAGCGAGAGCGAGAACAGGAGCAAGCCTGGAAGTTTTCATGGGAGAATCATTGGTGTGCGCTCGCAACCCCGGAAACTTTGCGGGGTTTCGCTTCAACCCATGAAATCTTCCCTCCTCCCCCTTCTGGTCGCGCTTTCCACGACAGCCGCGTTCGCCGATGACATTGGCATCAAAGTGCGCTTCGGCCTCGAGGACAAGGAGGCCACCGATTGGTCCGGCACCGTCGCGGTTTCACCGGGAAATGTGAACCTGATCGGCGGCTGGCGTTTTGCGCAGCAGGACAAAGTAGACGGCACCACCGGTTGGTCCTGCCGCACCCGTCCCAGCACGCTCGACAACAAACGGCGCTCGAACAACCCGGGCAAAGCGCAGGCCCGCCCAGCCGATGCCGCGACTTCACTCCCGCTCGGCGACAACGGCGTGTTGATCAGCTTCACCGGCGTGACGGAGGACTCGCGGGTGACGATCAAGACGCCGAAAGGCGAGTTCGCCTTCGCCTTTTCCGAAGTGGCGAGCGGGAAGATCGTCCAGGAACTCAGCGGCGCCGTGGAAATCGAACGCACCGCCGCGGGAGTGCCGTTCACGACCGATGCCAAGACCGACGAGGATTACCCGAGCGGCGCCGTCGGCACGGATGGCACGGTATGGGCCGCGTGGCAAAGTTACACGCCGGGCATCGACCGTGCGGTGCGCGCCAGGAGTTGGGACAAGGAACCGGAGGAACTGAAATCGCTGGCGACGGCGCCCGGCGGAGATCAACTGTGGCTGCGCGCCACGAATGGCGACGCGATTGCCATTTCATCGACGGGCCGCGATATCTACAAGAGCGCCGTGGCGGTCGATGGCGCGGGGCTCGTGTGGGTGGTGTGGGCGGAGAATCCTAGCTACAAGCCGTTTCCGGACAACGGGAATCCGAACTTCGACATCTTCACCCGCAGCCTGGATCCGAAGACGAAGAAATTGAGCGAACCGCAAAAAATGTCGGACTCGCCGGAGAGCGATGTGTGGCCCGTTGCCGCCACCGACAGCGACGGCCACGTGTGGGTCGCGTGGCAGGGCGCGCGCGACAGTGTATTCCGCATTTTTCAGCGGCACCAGACGAAGGACGGCTGGAGCAAAGCCGAACAGGTGAGCACCCAAACGCGCAACTGCTGGGCGCCCGCCATCGCGAGCACCAAGGGCAAGGTGGCCATCGCCTGGGACACCTATGAGAAGGGCGACTACGATGTGTGGGTGCGCGAGTTTTCCGGCGGCAAAGCGGGCGACGCACGACCCGTCGCGAACTCACCGGACTACGAAGCACGGCCCGCGCTCACCTACGACAAGGACGGCGCTCTCTGGATCGCCTGGGAGCAAAGCGGGCCGACCTGGGGCAAGGACTGGGGCGCGCTGGTGAAAGACAAGGGCATCCCGCTCTACCGCGACCGGCAGATCGGGCTCGCGGTGCTGAAGGACGGCCAGTGGATGGAACCCGCCGGCTCGTTCAAGGACGCATTGCCGGGAGCGGGTGGCTTGCGCAAGCGGCAGCGCAATGTTCGCGTCCCGGCGCTGGAGCCGGGCGGCGAATCGCGCAAGGCCGGTCAGGAAGCCGAGGCGAACAAAAATTTTCCGCACAACAATCTCGCCCGCATCGTCTGCGACAGCGCGGGCCGCGTCTGGATTTTCTGCCGCTCGCGCCAGAACGATTTCCGCACGCCGCTCGGTTCGTTGTGGTTCGACTGGGCCAGCTATACCGATGGCGACCACTGGACCGGCCCCGTCCTCGTGCCGCACAGCGACAACCTGCTCTATAACATTCCTGTCGTCGTGCCCGCCGCGGATGGCGGTCTCACCGTGGTGCACAGCAGCGATCACCGGCAGGACCGCCACATCGTGCGCCGGGGCAACGGCCCCGGTGGCAATCTCGCCCTCGAAGCCGAGAGCGACCCTTACGACAACGATCTCTACGTCTCGCATCTCCGCGCCACCGGCCCGGCGCAAGCGACGAAACTCGTCGCGGACAAAACGCCGCCCGACGCCCAGGCCGCGCCTTCTCCCGCCACGACGAAGGAGCGCGCCGACATCACGAATATCCACGCCTATCGCGCCGAGATCGATGGCAAGAAACTGCAAATTCAGCGTGGCGAGTTTCATCGCCACACCGAGATCAGCGGCGATGGCGGCAACGACGGCCCGCTCGAGGACATGTGGCGTTACGCCGTCGACGTGGCCGGCATGGATTGGCTCGGCTGCGGCGACCACGACAACGGAGCGGGCCGCGAATACCCGTGGTGGCTCACCCAAAAGACGACCGACGCCTTCTACCTGCCCGGCTCGTTCAATTCGCTCTACACCTACGAGCGCTCGGTGCGCTACCCGGAGGGCCATCGCAACGTCA
>NZ_JBDUCX010000130.1:0-18738 GCF_040003245.1 Chthoniobacter sp. | reverse complement strand
GGATTGCATGTGCCGCGGCGCGCGCCGGGCCTCTACCACGAACTGACCGCGCATCCCGAGGCCGCCTTGCAAGATCCCCTCATCGCGATCGATTGGGTGAGCCTCTGGGCGATGGCGGTGAACGAGGAGAACGCCGGCGGCGGACGCGTCGTCACCGCGCCAACCAATGGCGCGGCGGGCATTCTTCCCGCGGTCCTGCATTTTCTCGTCCGCACCCACGGCATCACCGATGAAGACAAGCTCGTGCGCTTTCTCCTCACCGCCGGGGCCATCGGCATCCTTTACAAGCTGAACGCCTCGATCTCCGGTGCGGAGGTCGGTTGCCAGGGCGAAGTTGGCGTCGCCTGCTCCATGGCCGCCGCCGCGCTTTGCGAAGCGCTCGGCGGCACCGTGCCGCAGGTCGAGAACGCCGCGGAGATCGGCATGGAGCACAATCTCGGCCTCACCTGCGATCCCGTGGGCGGTCTCGTGCAAGTGCCCTGCATCGAGCGCAACGCCATGGGCGCCGTCAAGGCCATCAACGCCGCGCGCCTCGCCCTGCGCGGCGACGGCACGCACCGCGTCTCGCTCGATCATGTCATCGCCACCATGCGCCAGACCGGCGCCGACATGAGCACCAAGTACAAGGAAACCTCCCGTGGCGGCCTCGCCGTGAACGTGACGGAGTGCTGACGCCTCCGTCTTCATCCTTCATCCTTCATCCTTCCACCGCTACCTTGGTCGGATTGATCGGCGGCGCGACGTGGCCTCCCAGCTTCCGGACCCGCTCGACAAAATCGGAGGTCCCGCCGGGACCGTCGCCAGTCGATTTTTCATCCCACACGAGGAACGCGTGAATGTGTTGCGGCGAATCCGCCAGGGCGCGGGCTGTTTCGACGATCCAAAGATTGTTGCGCGCATGCACCCCGACTCCCTCGCGGTCCGCTCCCAGGTGCTCGTGCTGAAAGAACCGCCCCACATGGGCACGGCCGGACAGGGCACGGAAGCGTGCCTCCCAGTCGCTGCCCGGCAGTCGCACGGACTCATCGAGGAACTCCTCTTCCGGAAGCGGCAGGAGCAGCCAGACTTCTGCTCCCGCATCCGCGCAGAGCTCCGCGAAGAGCAAATCTCCCCCACGGGCCGCTCCGGTGATCGCCAGGTCGCCATTTCCGATTTTCAAAGCCTGTAACTGCTCGGCCAGCCGCTTTCTCACTACTTTCTCTTTCGCGGGAGGAAATCGCGGTTGCGGCCGATTCGGAGCATCGATCAGGTGACCGCTGAAAACAAGGATCCGCTGCGGCGGCTTCGCGGGCGCAGCCGGAGGCGGATACTCGGGATTGATTGGGGAAGGCATGGTAATGAGCATCTCTTAATTCAATTCTCTCCGGAAGGGCTTCCTGGCCGCCTCGACTTCATACCCTCCGAACGCTTCGTAATCGGATGACAGGGTCCCTTACTCATGGAGGAAAGGCTCGCGACCCGCCGGCGAAAACTCAAGGTCGATTCCGACCCTCGTTACGCATTTGCGTAGCTGGCCCACAGGGGCAATCCTGCTAATAGATGCCTCTTCCAGGGCATAACCCTGCATCGTTCTCTGACCATGCGTTTTCGTCGTTCCCTCCTTTCCCCACATCGCCTTGCCACCACCCTGGTGGCTGGCCTCCTCTCCGTCGCCTTTGGGCAGGCCGTGGGCGCCGATGCGGAGAAGCTGCAATTCAACCGCGATATCCGCCCGATCCTCTCGGACAAATGCTTCGCCTGCCATGGCATCGACGCCAAAAAGCGCGAAGCAAAACTGCGACTCGATCTCGTCGAGGGCGCGCTCAAACCGAACGAAGACGGCGACACACCCATCAAGCCCGGCGACCTCGCGAAGAGCGAAGTCTGGCAGCGTATCATTAGCGACGACAAGGACGACATGATGCCGCCTCCCAAGTCGCACAAGACGCTGACCGCCGAACAAAAGCAGACGATCAAGCACTGGATCGAGCAAGGGGCGCCGTATCAAAAGCATTGGGCTTTCGAAGCGCCCGTGAAGTCACCGCTACCGGACATCGGCGATCAGAAGGCGTTGGCGAAAAATCCGATCGACGCCTTCATCATTGCCAGGCTGCAAAAGGAAGGCTTGAAAATCTCGCCCGAAGCCGACCGCGCCACACTCATCCGCCGCGTCACCTTCGACCTCACCGGCCTGCCGCCGACACCCGCCGAGGTCGACGCCTTTGTCGCCGATCCATCGCCCGACGCCTACGACAAGGTGGTCACGCGCCTGCTCGCCTCGCCGCACTACGGCGAGCACATGGCGCACTACTGGCTCGACGAGGCGCGCTACGGCGACACCCACGGGCTGCACCTCGACAACGAGCGCTCCATGTGGCCCTACCGCGACTGGGTCATCGGCGCCTATAATCGCAACCTGCCCTTCGATCAGTTCACCATCGAGCAACTCGCCGGTGATCTCCTGCCCAACGCCACCCGCGACCAGATCATCGCCAGCGGCTTCAACCGCTGCAACGTCACGACCAGCGAAGGCGGCTCGATCGACGCCGAATACGTCTTCCGCTACGCCGTCGATCGCACCGCCACCACCGTTAATACCTGGCTCGGTCTCACCGCGCAATGCGCCGTCTGCCACGACCACAAGTTCGACCCCATCTCGCAAAAGGAATTCTACCAGCTCTACTCTTTCTTCCACAGCGCCGCCGATCCCGCGATGGATGGCAACAAGCTGCTCACCCCGCCCATCCTCAAGCTCAGCGACGCCGAGCAGGAAAAGAAACTCGCCGACTACGAGGCGAAGATCGCCGGCACCCAAAAGCAGATCAACGAGGCGCTCGCCACGATTGACTACACCGATCCCGCCACGATCCAGCCGACCCCACCCATCGAGGAAACCGAGAGCGTGTGGTTCGACGACGATTTCCCCGCTGGCGCCAAGCCGGAAGTCGCCGGCGATCCGATCAAATGGGTCACCGCCGACGAAGGTCCCGTCTTCAGCGGCAAGCGCGCGCTCAAGCGCACCGGGAAAGGCGTGGTCCAGGATTATTACGGCGGCGGCGCCGCGCCGCTCGAAGTGCCGCCCGGCGGGAAGTTGTTCGCCTACGTCTATCTGGAGCCCACCGATTCGCCCAAGGCCATCATGCTGCAATATCACAAGGGCGATTGGCTGCATCGCGCCGTGTGGGGCGATTACGAAGCCATCCAGTTTGGCCAGGCCAACACCACGGAGCGGGTGAACATGGGTGCCCTGCCCAACACCGGCATCTGGACGCGCCTGGAGTTCAACGCGGAAAAGGTCGGCCTCAAGCCCGGCGATCTCATCACCGGCCTCGCCTACACGCAATTCGGCGGCACCGTCTATTGGGACAAAGCCGGCGTCACCGGTCGTAAGGATCCCGCTGCCGACGCCACGCTCTCCCAACTCGTGTGGGAGAAAAAGCACGACGGCAAGAACACCCCCGAGCTGCCGGCGGACATCAACAAAATCTTCCGCGGCATCAAGCGCACGGACCGCAACGCCGCGCAGCAAAAGCAGCTGCGCGATTATTTCATCGTCAATGTCCTCGCCACCGCCAAGCCGACTTTCGACCCGCTAAATAACGAACTCGCCAAGCTCAAAAAAGATCGCGACGCGCTCGACGGCAACATCCCCGCGACACTCGTGATGAACGACATGCCGCAGCCGCGCGACAGCTTCATCATGATCCGCGGCCAGTACGACAAGCCCGGCGAACAGGTCCATTCCAACGTCCCGTCGATGTTCCCGCCGCTGCCCAACACGCAAAACCCTACGCGCCTCGACTTCGCCCGCTGGCTGGTCGCCCCGGAAAATCCACTCACCGCGCGCGTCACCGTGAACCGCCTCTGGCAGCAATTCTTCGGCTATGGCCTCGTCAAGACTTCCGCCGATTTCGGTTCGCAGGGCGAGCCGCCGAGTCATCCTGAATTACTCGACTGGCTGGCCGTGACCTTCCGCGAATCCGGCTGGGACACGAAGGCCTTCATCCGCGGCATTGTCACTTCCGCCACCTACCGGCAGTCCTCCGCCGCGACGCCCGAACTCTGGAAACGCGACCCGGAAAACCGCCTCCTCGCGCGCGGCCCCCGCTTCCGTTTCGACGCCGAGGTCATCCGCGACAATGCCCTTTACGTCAGCGGCCTGCTCAAGGACCAGCTCGGCGGCAAAGGCGTGAAGACCTATCAGCCACCGAACATCTGGGAGCCCGTCGGCTTCGGCGGCAGCAACACGCGCTTTTACAAGCAGGACACCGGCGACGCACTCTACCGCCGCAGCATCTACACCTTCATCAAGCGCACCGCGCCCGCCCCGTACATGACCACGTTCGACGCCCCCTCGCGCGAGCAATTCTGCACCCGCCGCGAACGCAGCGACACCCCGCTCCAGGCGCTCCAGCTCATGAACGACGTGCAGCACTTCGAAGCCGCGCGCGCCCTCGCCGGCCGCATCCTCACCGAAGGCGGAGACGCCACGCCTGCCCGCCTCGCCTGGGCCTTCCGCACCGTCGTCGGACGCCGCCCCACCGACCACGAGACCATCATCGTCTGGGGTGCCCTGGAAAAGCACCTCGCCCGCTACCAGAAAGATCCGGAAGCCGCCAAGGCGGCCGTCCACAACGGCGAATCCACCCCGCCCGCCAATCTTTCCGAACCCGAGCTCGCCGCCTGGACGCTCGTCGCCAACCTGCTGCTCAACCTCGATGAAACGGTTACGAAGAATTGAAGTGCTTAGTACTTAGTTCCTAGTTTTTAGTCGTCCTTCTTCGTCCGCTATGAATGAGAAAACGCTGCCCTTTGCCCGGAGTTTTCGGGATCTAATTGTATATCAGCGACAGCGGCAATTGGCGCGCCAGATCTTCGACGTCAGCAAATCCTTTCCCGGTGAGGAGGCATTCTCGCTGACCGATCAGGTCCGACGGTCCTCGCGCTCCATCGGCGCACCGATCGCTGAAGCGTGGGCCAAGCGCGACTATGAACGGCATTTCCTCAGCAAACTCACCGACGCGGATGCCGAGCAAAACGAAACCCAGCACTGGATAGAGACCGCTCAGGACTGCGCCTATCTAAACGCCAAACAAGTAACCGAACTCCTCGCTCTATGCGACGAAATCGGCCGCATGATTCGCTCCATGAAATCTCACTCCGCCGACTTCTGTCCCAACGAAAGCACCCGCCTCAAGGAAACCCCCGAATTCTTCACGGCACCACTAAGCACTGAGAACTAAGTACTAAGCACTCCCTGCCATGGACCCACTCTTCGCTCACGATCTTTTACAAACGCGCCGCCAGTTCTTCGGCCACTCCGGCCTTCGCCTCGGTGGGCTGGCCCTTGCCAGTATGCTTGGGCGCGCCAACGCCGCGACCTCTGCGAACAGCGCTATCTCCGCCGCTGCCGCCGAAGCCGGGCGCATTCATCCGGCTCTCGCCGGCTTCCCGCACTTCGCGCCGAAGGCCAAGCGCCTGATCTACCTGCACATGAACGGCGCGCCTTCGCAGCTCGACCTGTTCGATTACAAGCCAAAGCTCGCCGAGCAGTTCGACAAGGACCTGCCCGATTCCATCCGCAACGGCCAGCGCATCACCACCATGACCAGTGGTCAGACGCGCCTGCCCATCGCGCCGACGATGTTCAAGTTCGAGCAGCACGGCAAATGCGGTATGTGGGTCAGCGAACTGCTGCCGAAAATCTCGGAGATTGTCGACGACATCGCACTCATCAAGACGGTCAACACCACCGCCATCAATCACGACCCGGCCTGCACTTTCGTCATGACCGGCAGCGAAGTGCCCGGCAAAGCCAGCCTCGGCTCGTGGCTCTCCTACGGCCTCGGCAGCGAGAGCAACGACCTCCCCGCCTTCGTCGTCCTTACGCCCACGTGGTCCGCGAAAGCCAACGCCCAGGCGCTCTTCACCCGCATGTGGTCGAGCGGCTTCCTCTCCACCAATCACACCGGCGTCGCCCTGCGCGCCGTCGGCGACCCCGTGCTCTTCGTCCAGAACCCGCCCGGGGTGGACACCGGGGACCGCCGCACCATGCTCGATGCGCTCGGCCAGCTCAATGAGCTGAATTTCCAGCGCTTCGCCGACCCGGAAATCCACACCCGCATCTCGCAATACGAAATGGCCTTCCGCATGCAGCGCTCGGTCCCCGAGCTCACCGATCTCACGGGGGAAGACCCCGCCACGCTCGAGCTGTACGGCCCCGAAGTGAAAAAGCCCGGCACCTTCGCCGCCAGCGCGATCCTCGCCCGGCGTCTCGCCGAGCGCGGCGTCCGCGTCGTCCAGGTCCTCCATCGCGGTTGGGACCAGCACGGCAGCCTGCCCAGCGACATCCGCCTCCAATGCGGCGACGTCGACCAGGCCACCGCCGCCCTCGTCAAGGACCTCAAGCAGCGCGGCATGTTGGAAGACACGCTCGTCGTCTGGGGCGGCGAATTCGGCCGTACCGTCTATTCCCAAGGCACCCTCACCAAGTCCAACTACGGCCGCGACCATCACCCGCGCAATTTCTGCATGTGGATGGCCGGCGGCGGCGTGAAGCCCGGCCTCGTCTACGGCGAGACCGACGAGTTCTCCTACAACGCCGTCGAAAACCCCGTGAGCCTCTACGACCTCAACGCCACGATCCTGCACTGCATGGGCATCGACCACGCGCGTTTCACCTACAAGTTCCAAGGCCTCGACCAGCGCCTCACCGGCGTCGAACCGGCGAAGGTGGTGAAGGACATCCTGGCGTAGCAATGTCGTAAATTTCCGGGCAGTCCCAAACGAGGGACCACCTCGCATCGCGCAACATCATCCCTTTTGGTCGAATTCCCATCGCAAGTTCAGGCCGCGTCTCACTGTAGCCAGAAATTCCTTTTCGTTCTTGGAAAGTCGTGCACTTCGGCGTGACGCCATTCGCACATACGCCCGGCCTGCTTCGCGATATGCCATCCCATGCTTCGTCCAGAATGTGGTCGCCTCCAGGCGGTGACCGGCACTGATCCTTTCTTCGGCATATTTCGTCCAATCACCTCCAGGTGGCGATGCGAGGATAAACGCCTGCCGAAAGAGATCGCGGATCTTCCGCGCGCTCCATCGCTGCTTTCCGGCGGGAAGCTTTGCTCCCGGAGTCGCACTCACCGTGAGATCAAAGTCTTCTTCGAAACTGGCCAGTGAGAACAGATACAGACTCCCTTCGGGGTCCAGACGCATTGCTTCCTTATAGTTCTTCTCCGCCTCCTCGGCGTGTTTGAGGCGCACCTGCCAGTCGAGACCGGTCACTTTCGAAATCCGGTCATTACGAAGCTGATCGAAATAGTCGTCCCGAATCCGAAACCAGCGGTCCTTGATCTTTTGCCAGCGGGCTTGCGGGATCAGCTTGGGAAGACCTAACACTTTGGAAGCATAGCGGTCTGCCACTTCCATATCGTCCCCGCCGTCCTCACGAGCAGGAGGATTATCATTCGGCACCACGATCGTATCCTCTCCTGAAGGATTGACTAGAAGGGAAGGGACAGGAAACGGTCCGGCGCCTCGCTTAAACGCCAGATGATGAATTCGTCCCAAGACATAATAGCTTTCCGGCTTTTCAGGATGTTTCGCCGCATAGTTTTCCGCATGCTGCAGCAACTGATCCAAGGGCACAAAATCGGGCGGCGGTATCCGCGTGGCAAAGGTAGAAACATCAGTCAGCCAAAAGACACAACTTGCCATGAGCAGCGTCCGCCAAAAGCTCATACCGAGACTCTCAAATACAATTCTAGCCATACCTCATGTCTCAGGGCGCTACTTCGCCACCGGCTTCCGCGGGGTGAGCGTAAACGTGTACCAGCGCGTGCCCGGCTCCAGGTCCGGAATCGCGATCGCGAGTTCGAAATCCTTCATGTAGACGGAAATGCTGCCGCGCTGCTCGACACCAGTGCCATCGAACTTCTCCGCCACGGCGACGAGTTTGAAATCGAAATTCAGCGACGGGATGTCCATCGCCAGGGTGTCGCTCTTGTCCCGGCCGCGATCCTCGTGCTGCTTTTTCCAATGAGGCACCCACGGCTTCCCGTTGGTGTAGGTCGGTTCATTGAGGCGGCTTTGCCGGCCCGGCTTGGCATTTTCGCCGTTCTTCCAATAGATTCCGTTCTTCTTGATCCGCAGTTCCGAGGGCCCATCCACCCAGGCCTTGATCGTGAGTTCGGTCGGCTCGATCGCCACGGCACGAGGCCGGTTGCACAGGCCGAGGATGACGGCCAGAACGATCCACTGGAGGATTTTCATGACGTGGTTCATGGATCGATAGGAGAGCTGGCACGCGCCAGCGGCATTGAACTACACCTACCGACTCGCCCTCAAGGTCGCGCTTTGCTCATTGATGACCCGGATCTTTTCCCGCAAGGCCGCGATTTCATTGTTGATTCGCTCGGCCTCGGGCGACTTCCGGGGATTCTTCACCGTGAGCGTGCGGAGTTCCGCGTGCTCCCGACCGATCTGCAATTCCAGGAGCTGCCTCTGCTTGTCCAATTCCTTGAGTTGAGCCGTCACGGGATCGACGGTGGTCGTGTGCACCGTCGTCGTTTCCCGCACCGTCTGGCTGCCACCGGGGCCGGTCGTGACGGTGGAAAAAGTGGTGCTGCGGGCACCCGGGGGAAGCGGCGTGCCGGAACCCGCGGATGCCGCCGGCTGCATCGCCGCCAGCGCATTTTTTACCGCCGCCTGCGAGGCCGCATCCTTCCCCGCTACCTGCTGCGCGATGCGCAAATCGTTCGTCATCTGGTCGGGGCGCGGCGCGATTTTTTCCCCATCCGGAGTCGCGAATCCCGCACCCACCCGGACCACCTTGGTGCCGGGCGGATAGCCGATGATTCCATCCTTCTTCTCCACATTGACCTTCTCGGTCAGGAAAAAGACGCCTTCCGGCGCAAAATGGTTTGGTTCTGGAGTCGCCACGGGGGCGGGCGCAAGAGCCGTGGGCGTGGGCGTTGTCGCCCCGCGCAATTCTGGTTCCGGCGACGATGGCGCCTCGGAAGTTTGAGGCGCTTTTCCACAAGCGCCGGCCAGGATGACAGTCAGTGTGCCAAGCAGAATATTTCTCTTCATGGGGTGAACGGGAAATGGAGTTGAGGGGGCAGTCTTTTGCGTGCAGTGATATACTATGCCCTGTTAAACGTAGCAAGATTCGCTACGCATTACGGCGGGCAGACACTACGACATACCACCCACTTGACAGCCGTGGTATGGTGCTTTGAACACAGCGTGGCGATCGGGCGGAAGATACGGATTCGAGTAGAGAGGTGTTCCCACAGACCGATGATTAACGATTCTTATCAACGACCGTTTCTCGGCTCCCTCGGCAGGGCCACCGGGACCTGCGATCCAGGGCAGTCGTGCCTGATCGTGCCTAATCGACTCTCAATTTTTTTCGCGCTCAGCGGGAACCGGCAAACAAAAAAAACTCCCATTTGCCCCAAGGCTGCTTGCCAGAGTAGACCCGACCCGTTCCGGCCAGTTCCGACCTTTGAATTTCAACTCATCGTGCACCCAACCACGGGCTCTTCCGGGACAACCTTGGGGAGGATGGTGCGTTCCGGACAAACCGGTTCACGACCGCGCTCCGACCTCATCCCGCAAAGAGCCACCAGAGTAAACGCGGCGAGTTCCGACCAGTTTCGGCTAGTTCCGACCGTTCACGTCATAACCGGAAACGGCCCTCGCCTGTCCTCACGCCCCCGATAAACATACTCACCTCCCCATGACCTTCTGCGCACCCTTCATCCGCATCGCCGCCCTTTCGTTTTGCCTCGCCGGACCGGTCCTAGCCGAGCCCGCGTTCAAGGTCACGGTCGATACGACCAAGGCGCCGGAGTGCGCGGCATTTGCGGAGAAGAGCAAGGCGCTGGTCGAGGAGTGGTATCCGAAGATCAATGAGATCCTCTTCGACAAAGGGCACCCGCTGCCCGCCAGGGAGATCACGCTCATTTTCGAGCCGATGAAGGGCGTGGCCAATACGGGTAAAAACGTGATGCGCATTTCCGCCGAATGGGTGACGAAGAAAGCGCCGAACGACTACGGCATGGTCGTCCACGAATTGACGCACGTGGTGCAGGACTACCAGGGGAAGGGCGAGGGCTGGCTGACCGAAGGCATCGCCGATTACATTCGCGACCGCCACTTCGAGCCGGGCGTGCGCCATCACAAGATCGATCCCGACAAGAGCAGCTACCGCCAGGCCTACGGCACGGCGGCGACTTTCCTCATCTGGCTCGAGGAGCACAAGGACAAGGACATCGTGCGCCGGCTCAACATCGCCTCGCACGACGGCAAGTATTCGCCCGCGCTCTTCGCGCAATACTGCGGCGCCGACCTCGATACTTTGTGGAAGGAATTTGCCGAAACCTACCGCCCACGGTGATGGTGGGCGGTGAATCCCGCGTGACCCGACGATGAAAATTGCCTTCGATCCCGATCTCATTGAGCGCGCGATCCTCCTCGCGCGGGATTTGCAGCAGCGCGCCAGCGCCTTGCAAACTTCCGCCGAGCGCCGCCAGCAAGCGGAGCTGGATCGCATGCTCCAGCTACCGGAAGACAAAGCGACGCTCGTCCAGCTCACCGATCGCGCCTTCCGTTCGCATTCGCCGGAGCGCGTCGCCGAGCAATTCACGCACATCCTCGATGTGCAGGGCGTACCGCGCTTTTTCAGTCCCATCGATCGCGCGCTCCTGCGCGGCTTTCAGACGTTCGGCGGCTGGCTGCCCGGCGTCGCGGTGCCGCTGGTCAAGGAGCACATGCAACATGAGACGGCGAATGTCGTCCTACCCGCGGAGCCCGACGTGCTGGGCGAACATCTGCGCGCGCGCCAGGACGAAGGCGTGCGCATGAACGTCAATTTCCTCGGCGAAGCGCTGCTCGGCGAAGAAGAAGCCCGCCGTCGCATGAGCGGCTATCTCGAAGCGCTGCAAGCGCCGGACATCGAGTGCCTCTCGGTCAAAATCTCCACGATCGATTCGCAAATCTCCGCCGTGGCCCGCGCCCACACCGTCGGCGCGCTGTGCGACCGGCTCGAACCCCTCTACCGCGCGGCGGCCGGCGCCACTTTCACGCGCGACGGACGCAGCGTGCCGAAGTTCCTCTACCTCGACATGGAGGAGTACCGCGACCTGCGCCTCACCGCTGAGGCCTTCATGCGCACGCTCGCACGGCCCGGCCTGGAAAAGGTCAGCGCGGGCCTGGCGTTGCAGGCCTACGTGCCCGACTCCGCGCGCGTGCTGCGCGAACTCACCACCTGGGCACACCAGCGGGTTGCCGGCGGCGGCAGCCCGATCACCGTGCGCATCGTCAAAGGCGCCAACATGGAAATGGAGCGCGTCGAAGCCTCGCTGCGCGGCTGGCCGCAGGCGCCGTTCAAGACCAAGGCGGAGACCGACGCGAACTACAAGCGCATGCTCACCGAGGCGATCACGCCGCAGAATCTCGCCGCCGTGCGCATCGGCGTCGCCTCGCACAATCTCTTCGATCTCGCCTACGGCCTCGTGCTCGCCGACGCCGCTCAGGCCGGCGACCGCGTGCAATTCGAGATGCTGGAGGGCATGGCTAATCACCAGCGCCGCGCGCTCTTCGAGCACTCGCGCAATTTGCTCCTCTACGCGCCCGCCTGTCGCAAGGAAGACTTCCTCAACGCCATCGGCTACCTCATTCGCCGCCTCGACGAGAACACCGGCCCCGACAATTTCCTGCGCCACGCCTTCCGGCTGCGCGTCGGCACCGACGAATGGAACACCCTCGAGCGCGGCTTCCGTGAGGCGTTCCACCTCGGCATCTCCGACGCCCCGCGCCGCACGCAAAACCGTCTTGTGCCGCACACGGAATCGCCGCACGAGGAAGCGCCTTGGATGGAGTTCGTGAACGAGCCCGACACGGACTTCGCGCTGCCGCAGAATTCGGATTGGGCGGCGCAACTCGTGCGGCTTCGCGCAGACCTGCCGCGCATCCCGCTGCTGATCGCCGGGCAAAGCATCCGGAATCGCGAGACCCGTCCCTGCCTCGATCCCTCGCGTCCCGGCGTCAAGCTCTGCGACTACGCCCTCGCCACGAGCGACGACGTCGACCGCGCGGCCGCTACCGCGTGCGTCGACCCGGCGGGCTGGCGGGCGCTCGCGCATCGATCGCGTTCCGCGATCCTCAGCCAGGTCGCCACGGAACTGCGCAAAGCGCGCGGCGACTTGCTGTGGGCGGCGCTGGCCAACGGCGGCAAAACGCTCCTCGAATCCGATCCCGAAGTTTCCGAGGCCATTGATTTCGTGGAGTTCTACCGCGCGGCGGCACGCGAGTTCTTTGAGCTGCCCTCCGTCAACACACGTGGACTCGGCGTCGTGGTCGTGGTGCCACCGTGGAATTTTCCCATCGCCATCCCCTGCGGCGGAATTGCCGCCGCCCTTGCTGCGGGCAACACCGTGATCCTCAAGCCCGCGAGCGATACCGTGCTCGTGGCGTGGGAACTTTGCCAATGTTTCTGGCGCGGCGGCGTCCCGCGCGAGGTTTTGCAATTCGTCCCCTGCCCCGGCAGCGGCCCTGGCCAGCAACTCGTCACGCATCCCAAGGTGGACGCCGTGATTCTCACCGGCGGCACGGACACCGCGCTCCGGCTGTTGCGCGCGCGCCCGAATCTGCCGCTCTTCGCCGAGACTGGCGGCAAGAACGCCACCATCATCGCCGCGCTCGCCGACCGCGAGCAGGCGATCAAGCACGTGCTGCATTCCGCCTTCAGCCACAGCGGCCAGAAATGTTCGGCGACCTCGCTGCTCCTGCTCGAGGCGGAAGTCTACGACGACCCGCAGTTCAAGCGCCTGCTCATCGATGCCGTGAGCAGCCTGCCCGTCGGTTCCGCGTGGGAATTGCCCACGAAGATCGGGCCGCTCATCCGTCCACCTGGCGGCGATCTCTTGCGCGCGCTCACGACGCTCGAACCCGGCGAATCGTGGGCCGTCGAGCCACGGCAGATCGGGGACAACCCGCATCTCTGGTCGCCCGGCGTGAAGTGGGACGTGCCGCCCGGCGGCGTGACGCATCTCACGGAGTTCTTCGGTCCGCTGCTCGGCGTGATGCGCTTTACGAAACTCAGCGAAGCCATCGCCCTCGTGAATGCCACCGGCTACGGCCTCACCTCGGGGCTCGAATCGCTCGACGAACGCGAGCAAACCGAATGGCGCGAAAACATTCGGGCCGGTAATCTCTACGTCAATCGCGCGACGACCGGCGCCATTGTCCTGCGCCAGCCCTTCGGCGGGATGGGCAAGTCCTGCTTCGGACCCGGCCTCAAGGCGGGCGGCCCCAACTACGTCGCGCAATTGCTGTCCTTCACCGAACGCCCGGCCGCCACGAACAGCCGCCTCGTCCAGCAGCCGCGGCTGCGCGATCTGCAGGAGCGGCTCCTCGCCGTGGAGATCGACGCCCCGGCCGGCGAAGTCACGCGCGTGCTCGCCGCGATCAGTAATTACGACCGGTGGATGCGCGAGGAATTCGGCCAGGCGCACGATCATTTCCGCCTGCTCGGCGAGGACAACCTGCGGCGCTACCGGCCGTTGCGCGAAGTCCGCATCCGCGTGCACGCCGATGACTCCTTGTTTGAAATCTTCGCCCGCGCCTGCGCCGCGCAAGCGGCCGGCTGCCGCGCGCTCGTCAGCGCGCCGCCGGATCTCCACTCGAAAGCGGTGCAAACCCTCGATGATTTCACCGACGCGTGGGCCGGTGCGATCGAGTTCCTCGAGGAGACGGACGAGCAACTGGCCACGGCCATTCGCCATGGCGAATTCGAGCGGGTGCGCTTTGCCGCACCGGATCGTGTGCCGCCTGCGATACGCGCCGCCGCCGCGGAAGCATTCGTCTACCTCGCGGATGGTCCGGTCTTGGGCGAAGGGCGCGTCGAGTTGCTGTGGTATCTCCGTGAGCAGAGCATCAGCGATGACTATCACCGTTACGGCAACCTCGGCGCCCGCAGCGAAGAGCGCCGGGCGGAGCCTCTCTAGAACTGGAAGTAAATGAACGGTTTGTACTTTACCGGCACGAAGAGCAAAGCGACCGCCACGCCGATCCCGAGCAGGATCGCACAGGCCCAGTCCGGCAGCCGCCGCCACCAAGTCCCGATCATGCGCTGCGAATTCAGCCAGTGCACCAGCGCGAGCAAGGCCAGGATGCCGAGACATTCCACGCTGAAGTCCGTCTTGCCGCGACCGCCGGTGAAGGTGAAGGCTTTCAACGCCGCCCAGGCATTGTGCAGGCCGGTCGCCTCCAGCAGGTGGGTCTTCTCGTTGTAAGTCGGCGCGGCGCGGAAGAAAATCCACGTCACGCACACCCAATAGAACGTGAGCGGCACCGCCAGGATCGCGAGGACGCGGCGGAAGACGGCGCCCGCGTTTTCCGTGAGGCGCGTCCATTCGCGATGCACGATCAGCGCCGCTCCATGGAGACCGCCCCAGATCACGAAATTCCACGAGGCGCCGTGCCACAGGCCCCCGAGCAGCATGGTGAGCATGAGGTTGCGATAGGTGAAGAGCTTCGAGCCGCGATTGCCGCCGAGCGAGATGTAGAGGTAATCGCGCAGCCAGGTACTGAGCGAGATGTGCCAGCGCCGCCAGAACTCGGTGATGCTGGACGAGAAGTAGGGGAAATCGAAATTGAGCGTGAGCTCGTAGCCGAGCAATCGCGCGGTCGCGATGGCCATGTCGGTGTAGCCACTGAAGTCGCAATAGATCTGCACGGCATAGAAGAACACCCCGAGCAGCGCGCCGGCGTGGTTGTACTTCTCCGGAGCGGCGAAAAATTGATCGGCAAACTGCGAGGCAAACTCCGAGACGCAGGCCTTCTTCACAAAGCCGATGAAGAAGAGCGTCGCGCAACCACGCACGTCCACGTTGGCCCAGACCCGCTTCTCAAAGACCTGGGGGAGAAAGGTCATCGCGCGCACGATCGGCCCGGCGACCAGCTGCGGGAAGAACGAGATGAAGAAAGCGAGATCGAGGAAACGCCGCACCGGCTCCAGTCGCCGGCGGTAGACATCGATGGAATAACTCATCGACTGAAAGGTGTAGAAGCTCACGCCGTAGGGCAGGATGATATTGAGCGTGTGCAGCGAGGTGTGCAGCCCCACCCAATCGAGAAACCCCGAGGCGCTGGAGAGGAAGAAATTGAAATACTTGAAGACGCACAGGACGCCGAGGTTCGCCACGAGGCTGGCCAGCAACCACTGCTTGCGCCGCGTCTCGGACGACGCGCCCGCGATGCCCAGGCCCACCGCGTAATCCATGCAGGTCGAGCCCCATAGCACCGCCGGAAACCACCAACCCGCGGGCAACTGCGACCACTCGCCATGCGTGAGGTGTGCGCAGAAGGTGGTGGGCTCCCCGATGAAGAAACACGCGTAGAAAAAATGGCTGGAAAACAGCAGCCACCATTTGCGCGCCGTGTTGCTCCGCAGCGCCCAGTGCACGCCAAACACCACCGCAAAGAAAAAGAGAAAACGAAATTCTACAAAGAGCATGCTAATGAAAAGCCAGCGGAGGAAGGCAAAGTCTGCCGATCAACCTATCGGGATGGCAACCCCCTTGTGTGTTCGCTAAACCACAGCGCCAGTTCCCGGGTGTACAATGCGGAGCCGGCCAGATTGAGGTGCGTCCCATCCTTGCGATTTGCCGGGTCGTACAATTCGGGATACTTCTCGGGCTCGGAGAGATCGACGAGCGCCACGCTTTCCAGCAGGCGCGTCGGCCAAAACTGGGTCCGACCCACCGCCGGCGCCAGGAACAGGATGGGTTCAATACCCTCCGCCCGCAATTGCTCGATCGATCTCCGCAGCGACGCTTCCGCCACGGGATCCTCCACGTGGCGGCGTGAAATCGCGCGCAGGGCCGCGAAATCTCTCTGATACTCGGTCAACTGTCGGTCGTTCATCGCCTGCGCCCCGCCGGGATTGACCCAGCCGTCGCCTTTCGATCCGCCGCCTTCAAATTTGGACCGTTTCCTCCCACCGTTCAGGTGCGCCGTCATCAATTCCGCCCCACGCCCGAAATTGGTGGCTCTCCGGATAAAGGCCGCAAAGTTGTTCGACCAGTCCGCGAGCCACTGCATCAACAGGTCGCCTCGCTTCCAGACCGAGCCAGCGTACTGCCAGTCAGCCCCCTGGAATCCCATCACAGTCCGCCTCGTGCACAGCCACATCCGCCGCGAATCGTGCCAATAATCCATCCGCCCAGTCCCGGCGAGCAGCATGTCAAATCGCTCCCCAAAACTCGTGAGTTCGATGAATGCCCAGCGCAACCGGCGATGGGGACGTTGCAGTATCTGGTCGATGACATACCCATCTTCCGGCGGAAACATCGCCGCGATCCCCGCGTTACCCGACCGCACCGGGTGGCCGCTTTCCGCCGCGGCCTGGTCGAAAATCGACGGCATGAACTGGTGCTGCACGCGGCTCGATCCGATGACCAGCACATCAAACTCATCACCGTGCCGGGCCAGCCAGTCCATTTTGGGACGAACAACGGGCACGTCCGGAAACGGCAGGCTGCGCCCAATGCCGAAGCACGCCAGTCCGAGACTCATCACAAAGCAAAAGGCACAAACCAGGGAATGCAGCAGATTGCGCGGTTCGCTCCTTGGGACCGATGCCGTGTTTCCCATCAACAAACGGGGCAAAAAATCGGAACGAACGAACCGCCCGAGACCAGGCACGGCGCAATTGCCGATCCGGCGGCCATGACTCCAGCGGTGAATGAGGTGGCGGGCATCGCGCAAAAATAGCGATCCCATTTCGGCGAAACAATCAAATTGGACCGCGCCGGGGACGGCGTCGCCCCGCCGATCATGGTCCTCCGTGTTTTTGCGCCAGTTCCGCCAGACGTTGTGCGAGCAGGTCGGTAAACTCGCGCGCCCCCGCCTCGTTCAGATGGCCCGGATCGTAGTGCAATGCCGGCAGATACAGTCGTGGATACTGGACGGGATCATCGAACTTCCAGACGGTGATGCCGGCGAGCAGTCCGGTGGACAGATGCTCCTCCACGCGCACGGTCGGCGGGAGGACGAACACCGGCTCCGCGCCCGCCCGCCGCAGCTCGCCGGCGATCTCCTGCACCGCCGCCGCGAAACCCGGGCGCACGCGTCCGTCCCCTGCCGTCTGCTGGAACGCCCGGATCTTTTGCTCGTAATCCGCGCGCGCGCTTTCGCTCCATTCGCCATTTTCTTCCGGGTCGAAACCGCGCCGTTTGATCCAGCCCGTGTCCCCTTTTTTCTTCGCCGGAAAATAGCGCTGCTGCAGCCATTCCGCACCGCGACCGAGATGGGCCATGCGTTGCAGGAAAAGGCGCGCATGCTCAGCGAAGAGTGTCAGCTTCTCTCCGGCGGGCAACGCCGATTCCGCGATCAGCCGCCAGGCCATCGCCGTGTCTTTCGCATCGTGCCAATAGACCGAGCGGGCCGTCGTCGCCTGCCCTTCCGCCTGCCCAAAGCGGTAGTCCATCAACTCGATGACCACCCAGCGAAGCTGGCGCGGATGCAAAGCGAGAACCTGCCGCAAATAGTAATAACTCTCCGGCGGCCACATGCCGGAGTAACCGAGATTGAAGGAATGCGTCTTCACACCCTCCGCCGCCGTCCCAGCATCGAACTGCTGCGGGATGACCTGATGGCGAATGCGGCTCGAGCCAATGAAGACGGTGTCGAACTCATCCTTGCGCCCGGCAAAGTAGCGGAAGCGCGGCGAGATCTCCGGCACCGCTGGAAACGGCAGCCGCCCATCGACGAGCCAGGCAGTGACCGCTGCCGCCGTGAAGAAGCACGCGCCGAGCACCATCGCGCGAAGCATGGGGGAGGATGAACCCGGTGGTTTCACGGCGTCCTGGCCCTTTGTTTCGCCAGCTCCACGAAGCGCCGCGCCAGCGCGCCACTGAAGAGTTCCGCGCCGGCGGTATTGACGTGATCCACATCGATCCGTCGTTCCGGGGTGAACAGGTCGGCATTTTGCCGCACATCGGTAAAGTCGAAGATCTGCAATTCCCGCTCCCTATCTTCGGTGGGAAAGAAGTTCTGCTCGAACGTGGTCGGCGGAATGACCAGCACGGGTACGGCACCGGCCTGGGTGATCGCCGCCAGGAGTTGCTCCAGCGCGGACTGGCTGACCGCATCGCCCCGCTCCTTGCCCGCGGGCTTGGCCAGCCGCTCCGCGGACGACCGCCCGTATTTCTCCCGGGCCTCCACGGTCATCTGCTGGCGGTCACGGCCGGCGGAAACCCAACCGTCACCGTTGTCTCCCAGATTGCGCTTCGCACTGCGGCGATCGGTGCGCACGCGCACCCAACCGTCCAGCACGGGGCTTCCGCTGCCGAGATTGACCGTCCGCATGAGCCAGTGACGCGCGTGGCCGGAAAGTTTGTCCGCCAACGCACTCCAGATTTCATACTTCGCGCCCCAGGTCGCAGCTTGGTTCTGCTCCAGTCGCGCCTGCGTCTCGACGGCCTGTCCCCACAAACGGCGGGCAATCAGGCGCAGCCGGGCTGTGTCGTGCCAGTAGCTGAACCGCACCGTGGCCTCGCGATCCAAGCCCGTGCCGAGCCGCTGGAGTTCCACGAAAACCCAGCGCAAGCGGCCATGCGGACGCTGCAGGATCTCGTCGAACAGATAAGCATCTTCCGGCGAACCCATGCCCGCGACCCCGGCATTGAAAGACTTCACCCGCACCCCGCTCTCCCCCGCCACAACCCCCGCCTCCCCATCCCGCTCCAG